>CAJOFW010000012.1 GCA_905234005.1 uncultured Oscillospiraceae bacterium | reverse complement strand
TCTTTGAGAAGCTGCCGAAGCTCGGCGCGGGCTACGAGGCCGGCATCGCGTGGCCGACGCTCGGCGATCTTGGGCGGTTCGGCGCGGCGCTGCGCAAGGATACGACCGTCACGGCGATCACCGCCGCCGGCGTGGAGACGGCGGACGGCGTCTGGCCCTGCGACGCGGTCGTCGTCTGCCCCGGCACGGAGCCGGACGACAGCCTGTACACGGCGCTCCGGGACAGACTGCCCTGCCATGTCGTCGGCAACGCGGCGCGTCTCGGCCGCGCCATCGACGCGATCGAGGCCGGCTGCCGCCTCGGCTGCGAGCTGTGACGGACGGACGCGGGTTCGCGGAAACGGGCGAATACGCGCCGATTTGCGGACAAGGTGAATTTCCCCTTGCATGCACACGGTACGCCGGTGTGATGGAATTGGCAGACGTACCGGATTCAAAATCCGGCGGTGGCGACACCGTGCGGGTTCGACCCCCGCCACCGGCACTGATCCCGCAGCCCTTCGGCTGCGGGATTTCAGCTTGTCAAAGAAGTCTCTTTGACAAGCTGAATGATCCAAATCGAGGCGGGCCTTGCCCCCTCGAGCTCCCCCGCTGCTCAGTCACAGCAGGCGGAAGCGTCGTTTTTTGACAGACTCCGATCCCGCAGCCCTTCGGCTGCGGGATTTTTTTATGCCGACAGCGAAATGATAACCATCCATACCGACTGCCATACAGAAAAAACGGGCCTTCGCATTGCGATGAATGCGAAGGCCCGCCGTGGGTTTTGGCCGGGGCGTTACGGATGCCGTATCATGTCACGGATGCCGTATAAACCTTTCCCGCCGCGAAGCGGTATCAGCCGTTCCAGTCGACCGTGCGGACGACGACGGAGCCGAGGTTGGGCAGCGTGTAGCCGGCGTCGGGATAGGCGATCTTCGAGACGTAGGAGCGGATGTCCATCGTCGCGGCGGTGTCCTGGATGACCTCGGGCAGCTCGGTGCCGGGCTGGACCTCGATGATCAGCTCGCAGCCGGGGGCGACGTAGACGTTCAGCGGGCGGCTGAAGGTCGTGCCGTCGATGCGGATGCGCATGGAGCTGTAGGAGCCGAATTCGGCGCCGTCGATCGTGATGTCATAGCCGTTCGCCATGCCGTCGCCGAGGGTGATCTCGCCGCAGTCGATGTACTTCGCGTCGACCTTGGCCTCCTTCTGGAGGGTGGCGATGCCGGCGGAGTAGGTGATGTCGCAGTCGTAGTACGTGTAGGACGTGACGTCGGTGAGCTGGGAGGTGTTGTTCGTGAAGCCCGTGACCGTCGCGTCGATGACGGAGCCCTCGGCATACGCGGTCGCGACGCCGGTCATGGTGCCGAAGCCGTTGCCGAAGTACGGGCTGTCAACGATATAAAGGCTCGCGGCCTCGTCGTTGAACGCGGTCGGGGTCAGATCGTCCTCGCCGATGCCGTCCTTGTTCATGGTGCAGTTGTCGTAGACCGTGACGCCGGAGAAGAAGTCGGAGCTGTGCATACGGCCCGTCTGTGTGCCGGCGGTGGTGAGGTCGCAGTTCTTGTAGATCAGGGTGCCGTTGTAGCACATGCCGGAGGACTGGCGGTCGATAACGCAGTTGTCGATGATGATCGCGGCGCCGGCGGTGGGGAAGAAGCCGCCGTGCTGGCGCTCAACGGTGTCGAGCCAGTTGATCTCGCTGTCCTTGATGGTCAGGACGGTGCCCTCGCCGTAGGCGACGACGGCCATGGCCTCGCCCCAGCGGTACGCGAGCTGATAGGTGCTGCCCTCGGTGACGTGGTCGACCGTGATCGTGGAGTCGGAGATCACGACGTTCGCGCCGTCGTGGGCGACGATCAGGGACGTGCCGGCGATCTCGTCGGAGGCGTCGTTGCCGATGAGTTCAAACGTCTCGCCGGAGATCTCGGCGTCCTCGGCGTAGTCGTACACGGTGTTCTCGCTGCCGAAGAGCGCCCACTTGTCCGCGGTGCGGGCGCCGGTGCCCTGGCAGATGCCGTAGAGGAGCCGGATGGCGTCGAGCTTGGAGAGCGGGGCGTTCGCGTCGATCTCGGGGTCGACAAGACCCTGCGCGATGAAGAAGCCGACGGGATCCTGCGTGCCGTCCGCCGCCGCCGCGACAAGCGCCTCGGGGAAGCTCGCGCAGACGTAGGTCGAGGTCTCGGTGTAGGGATTGCCGGTGAACGTCTCGATCATGTCACGCGTCTCCTGGTCGAGGATCTCGGGGCTCCAGGTCAGAACCTTGAACAGCGAGTCGCAGACCGTCGCCGCGTCGACGATGCCCTGGGGGTTGAAGCTGTTGCCCTCATACGCGCCGAGGACGCCGGACCAGCGGCAGGCGTAGACGGCGTCGGTGAACTTCCAGTTCGTGTCGCCGGACAGGGGGTTGTGGGAGAAGTCGTCGTACAGCCAGAGGCCGTCGTCGTTCGTGATGTTGTAGAAGCGATACAGGAAGAACGCAAGCTCATAGCGGGCGAAGCTGTTGTCCACGCCGAAGTAGTCCCACGTCACGCCGCCGTTGGTGACGCCGCAGTCGAGCCACCAGTTGACCGCGTCGCGGTAGTCCTCGTACTGGCCGCCGGAGAGGTCATAGAAGTCGTCGAAGGTGTACAGGCCGTAGCCGCCGCCGATGGAGCCAGTCTCCGAGCTTTGCGCGGGGGCGTAGTCGCTCACGTCCAGCACGTAGCCGCTCGGCTCGAGCGTCAGCGCGAACGCGGAGGGCGCGACCGCGAGAAGCAGGCAGAGCGTCAGAATCAGGGCCGCTGTTTTCTGCAGGGTTTTCATGTGTTTTGCTCCTTTCGTTGTTTGTGACAAAATTTCGGCCACACAGAACCGTGACCTTGGTAACAATGATAGCACGCGACGTGCGCAAAATCAAGCGCCACGCACAATTATTCATCAGGTTCTTAACAAATGTTGACCTTTCGCCGATTTGATGGTACAGTAATCCATACGCGGCGACAACTGCCGGATACAATAATATAATATGGAAAATATAACCTCACGGGGCCTGCGCGGCTCCGATGAGATGACCAAAGGAGAGCCTATGAATTCCCTGGATGTGCTGAAGAAATGCGACCCAGACGTCGCCGCCGCCTGCTCGCGGGAGCTTGGCCGGCAGATGGGCAACATCGAGCTGATCGCCTCGGAGAACCTCGTATCGGAGGCGGTGCTGGCCGCGATGGGCAGCGTGCTCACGAACAAATACGCCGAGGGCTACCCCGGCAAGCGCTATTACGGCGGCTGTCAGTTTGTCGACGAGGTCGAGGACATCGCCCGCGACCGCGCCACGAAGCTCTTCGGCGCCGACCACGCGAACGTGCAGCCCCACAGCGGCGCGAACGCGAATCTCGCCGTCTTCTTCGGGCTTCTGAACCACGGCGACACGGTGCTGAGCATGGATCTCAAGCACGGCGGCCACCTGTCCCACGGCTCCCCGGTCAACATCTCGGGCAAATACTTCAACATCGTCCCCTACGGCGTCGACCCGGAGACGGAGACGATCAACTACGACACCATGCGCGCTCTCGCGCTCGAGCATAAGCCGAAGCTCATCCTCGCCGGCGCGAGCGCGTATTCGCGTCTCATCGACTACGAGGCCTGCCGCGCCATCGCGGACGAGGTCGGGGCGTATCTGCTCGTCGATATGGCGCACATCGCCGGTCTTGTCGCGGCGGGCGTGGTGCCCAGCCCGGTGCCGTACTCCGACGTCGTGACGACGACGACGCACAAGACGCTCCGCGGTCCCCGCGGCGGCATGATCCTCTGCCGGCAGGAGCTTGCCTCGAAGATCGACCGGGGCATCTTCCCCGGCACGCAGGGCGGCCCGCTCATGCATATCATCGCGGCGAAGGCCGTCGCCCTCGGCGAGGCCATGACCGACGAGTTCCGCGCATATCAGGCCCAGGTCGTAAAGAACGCCGCCGTGCTCTGCAAATCGCTGCAGGACGCCGGCGTCGGCATCGTGTCCGGCGGCACGGACAACCACCTGATGCTCGTGAAGCTGACCGGCCTCGACGTGACCGGCAAGGAGCTTGAAAAGCGCCTCGACGAGGTGCACATCACCGCGAACAAAAACTCCATCCCGTTCGACCCCCTCGGCCCGACGGTCACGAGCGGCATCCGTCTCGGCACGCCCGCCGTCACGACGCGCGGCTTCAAGGAGCCGGAGATGGAGCGTATCGCCGGCTGGATCGTCGACTGCATCCGCGACTTCGACGGCAGCCGCGACCGCATCAACGCCGAGGTAGCCGCCCTCTGCGCCAACCACCCGATCCCCGGCGTGTGATACGAATAAAAAATGCATGGCCATCCCGCTGGGGACGGTCATGCGTTTTTTGATACTGCTCTCCGATTAAAAGCATCGTCTCGTTACCGGGCGCAAAGCCTTGGAAACGCTGATGTTTCGAGGCGAATGCAAAG
This sequence comes from uncultured Oscillospiraceae bacterium, assembly GCA_905234005.1. Classification (GTDB taxonomy): domain Bacteria; phylum Bacillota; class Clostridia; order Oscillospirales; family Oscillospiraceae; genus CAJOIG01. The sequence continues at coordinate 9,891 of CAJOFW010000012.1, read as the reverse complement.
TTCTTTTTGATACTTTTTCTTTCAAGAAAAAGTATGGTTTATCGCCTCGCCAGAAGGTTCGACGCGTTTTCGAGAAGCTCGGCGGCCTCGGCGCGGGTGAGTCGGGCCGTGAAATCGCGCCAGCCGGCGGGCAGGACGTTCGCCGCCGTCAGGTTCGCGACGGCCTGTGCGCTCTTTGTGACGCGGTCGCCTACATAGGCGGATACGCTCACGACGTCGGTCACGCCGAGCACGGCGTTGAGCATGACGCACGCCTCGCGCAGCGTGATCACGTCGTTCGGGCGGAAGACGGCCCCGGTCTCGGTCGCCGTGCCCCGGATATAGCCGTTCATCAGCGCCGTGGCGACGTAGGGCTTGAGCCAGTCGCCGATCTCGTCGTCGTCCTGAAAGCCCGTGCTGCTCACGCCGCGCAGAAGCTCCGTCCCGGCGGCGGTCATGCACATCGAGAGAAATTCCCCGCGTGTGACGCTCCGGTCGGGGGAGAAGACGCAGTCGCCGCCGACGTATTCGCCGGTGAACACGCCCTTCTCCGTCAGCGACACGGCGGCGTACTCGGCCGCGTCGCCGTCCATATCGGCGTAGGTAAGCTTCGTCTTCTGCTTCACGAGCCTGATGATGACCGTCCCCTCCTGGGAGGCGCTGCCGTTCGCGTCCACGGCCCGGAAGCCGAAGTAGTCACGGCCGCGCCGCCCCTCGTCGGGCGTGTAGATGAAATAACCGTCGGGCGACAGCTCCACCGTGCCCTTGAGCGGCTCGGTCGTCAGCTCGAACGTGACGTCATCCCCGTCCGCGTCGTAGGCGGACAGCTCGCCGCCGATGGATACGCCCCGGTATGTCTCGAGCTGCTGATTCTCCGCGACGGGGGCGGTGTTGTCCGGCTCCGGGGACGAGTCCTGCGTCGCGAACGCCGGCGCGGCGAGAAGTGACGCGATCAATAAAAGGGAGATCGCCGATTTGCGTTTTTTCATGGTAGAATAACCTCCATCTTGCCTGGTGCGGTTAGTTTGCACCGGAGGATGGAGGTTTATGCTTATGAGGTTTATGCTTGTTTTTTATTCCGGCGCGGGCGTCACCGCTTCACGGTGAGCCGGTCGGTGATGGTGTAGCTGCCGCCCCAGATCTCGAGGGTGACGGGGGCGGTCTTTGTCTCGTTCACGATCGTGACGGCGTCCCTTGTGACCGTCACATTCAGCCGCTGCCCCTTCCACTGAATGACATAGCGCAGGGCGTTCCACGCCTCGGGCAGCGCCGGGCTGACGCGGAGATTGCCGCCCAGCATACGCAGACCGCCGAAGCCGTATACGGCGCACTGCCACAGGCCGCCGTAGCTCGCGGCGTGGATGCCGGCGTCGGATGAGTGCGGGTTCGCGTTGTCGAGGTCGATGAGACACGCCTTGCGGAACATCTCGTAGCCGAGCGCCGGATCGCCGATGTCGCAGGCGAGCACGGAGTGCGTCGAGAGCGAGAGGCTGGAGTCGTGCAGGCAGCGCGGCTCGTAGTAGCTCCAGCTCGCGAGCTTGACCTCGTGGGAGAACTGCTCCTCGAGGAGGTAGAACAGCACCATCACGTCCGCCTGCTTGGACACCTGGATCTTCGTGATCTGATCCTGGTTGTAGTCCTTGTAGATGCCGCCGACGTGGGCCTGCTTTTTGTATTTTGTGAGGTCGATGTCCTCGAGCGTCAGATACGTCGAGTCCTGCGGCAGCACGCCGTTTTCGTTCGGCTGCGTCAGGAACAGGCGGTCGGCCTTCACCCGCCATGTGGGCACAAGCTCCGTAAGGCCGAGCTTTGCGTCGAGGGCGGCGTACAGCGCCGGCTTTTCGGCCTCGAGAAGCTCCGCGTACTCGATGGCCTTGCGGATGTTCCACAGCGCCATGTAGTTCGTGAACGCGTTGTCGTTTACGTGCTCCTTGTACTCGTCCGGGCCGACGACGTCGTTGATGTGGAGGTATCCGTCCTCGCCCTCCTCGAGGCGGCTGGCCCAGAACTTCGCGCAGTCCAGAATCAGCTCGTAGCCGTACTTGTCCATGTAGTCCTGATCGCCGGTGACGGTGTAATACTGCCACACGCCGAAGGCCACGTCCGCCGTGATGTGGATCTCGATGAAGCCCGACCAGACCTTGATGAGCTGGCCGGTCACGATGTCGGTGCCCATGTATTCGGGCGTGACCTCGCCGTCGTCGAGCCACGCGCTCTCCCACGGGAACTGCGCGCCGTCATAGCCGTTGTGCTTTGCCTTGGCGTGCGCGCCGGGCAGGGAGAGGTAGCGGTATTCCTCGAGCGAACGGGCGACCTCGGGCATGGTGAAGATGAAATACGGCAGCAGGAAGATCTCGGTGTCCCAGAAGGTGTGGCCCTTGTAGCCCTCGCCCGAGAAGCCCTTCGCGCCGATGTTCATGCGGTTGTCGTGGGCGGGGGTCATGAGCTGCATGTGATACTGCGCGAAGCGCAGGCAGAGCTGGTCGAAGTCCGGCCCGTCGATCTCGAGCGGGGCGCGGTCCCATACCTTTTCCCGCCACGCCTCGGCGGATTCCGCCGCGAGCGCGTCAAAGCCCATGGCCTCGTCCGCCTTCAGCTCGTCGAGAGCGTACGCCTGGATGTCGGCGAGCGCCACGCCGGCGGCCTCCCTGTCCCGGGTCGTGAAGACGTTCGCGAATTTCTCGAGCACGACGGTCTGGCCCGCCCGCACGTCCAGCGTGAAGTTCGAGTACATCTGCCGGCGGAGGATGTTGATGTCGCTCGCCGGCGCGGCCGCCGCGCCGTCCACGGTGAGCGTGTGCGCCGCGTTCAGGATGAACGTGATGTCCGACTGGATCGTGCGCGGGCAGAACTGCATATATTTTTTGTCGTAGAACCGCGTCTGTCCCTCGGTGAAGTGCTGGGAGCCGTCGCAGGTCACGCGCCCGTCGATGCCGGATTTGAAAACAATTTTGCAGTCCGCCGCCGGCGTCACCGTCACGCGCAGGGCGATGGTGTGCAGACGCCGGAGCGACACGATGCGCTCGTATTTGAGCGTGTACCTCGCGCCCTTCGGGGACGTCCACTTAACGTCGCGTGTCAGAAGGCCGGTTTTAAGGTTCAGCCGCCGCTCAAAGGCGTCGATTGTGCCCTGCAGGAGATCGAAGCGTTCGCCGTTTAAGTTCAGCTCGATGTTCGTCACGTCGGCGGCGTTCGGAAGCTCCGTGACCTCCTCGGGCGAGAACCGGTCGAACGTACCGGCCACGAGCAGGTCGCGTGTCTCGCCGGGATAGCGCTCCTCGAGGCAGGAGCGCAGGCCCATATACCCGTTGCCGAGGCAGAGATTCGCCTCGACCTTGCCGAGGGCGGACGGGTCAAAGCCCGTCTCGACGATCTCCCATTGCCTTGCTCTGCTGAAGTCAAGCATGGCGCGGCCCTCTCACAGGATGTTCAGCAGGTCGGCGAACGAGGTCAGGTTGTAGTCCTCCTCGCCGCAGTCCTTCGCGTCGCCGAACAGGGCCAGCGCCGTCATGCCCGCCGCCTTCGCGGCCTGGATGCCGGCCTTCGCGTCCTCGACCACGGCGCAGTCGGCGGGGTCGACGCCGATCTTCGCGGCGGAGCACAGGAACACCTCCGGGTCGGGCTTCGAGCGGGTGATGTCGGTGCCGTCCGCGATCGCGTCGAAGAAGTCGCCGAGGCCGATCTGGCCGAGGATGAACTTCGTATTCTTGCTCGAGGAGCCGATCGACAGCCTGTAGCCCCGGTTCCGCAGCTCGATCAGGGTGTTTTTGACCTCGTCGGTCAGGTCGGCGGGGGACATATTCTTCAAAAGGTCGCGGTAGGTGTTGTTCTTCTCCTCGGCGAACGCCTCCTTCTGCTCGGGGGTGTAGGTCTCCGTCGCCCGCTCGAGGATGATCTCGAGGCTCGCCATACGGCTCACGCCGCGCAGACGGTCGTTGATCTTCTCGTCGAAGTAGATGCCGAGCCGGTCGGCCAGCGCCTTCCACGCGAGATAGTGGTACTTGTCGGTAAAGCAGATGACGCCGTCCAGATCGAATATGACCGCTTTCTTCTCGAATTTCACGGGTTTTCCTCCTTGTATGACGAATGTTTTGTGTGATGACGCCCGCGTTCCGATATTGGATCGGCCGCCGCATAGCCCGCTTGGGAGTTACACGACGGCCGTTTATGGAACACGGTTCGGGTCTCCGGGCCGCCGCGAAGGGTCGCGGAGGCCTGGAAGGGGGGACGCGTTGACAGGGCGGCGTTTCGGCTTGAAGCCGCACGCCTGCGGTATACCGCGCCCACGGAAAAAGGAATTACGCGTTGACGGAGGGACGGCCGGCGGCCTCGCGGAGGCTGTTGAACTCCGATACGATCTTCGCCTCGGCCTCCTCCTCGGCCCTGCGCTTCTCGGGGGAGAGCTTCGCGACGCGGGCTTCCTCCCTGGCGGCGGCGTCGGCCTGCTTCTTCAGCTCGGCCTCGTATGCCTCCTCGCCCTCCTCGCGGCGGATCTTCTCCTCCGCGGAGATGTACTCGCGGCCTTCCGCCGCGGCGGCGGCCTTCTGGTCGGCCACGATCGCGATGTGGTCGATCTTCGAGAACTTCTCCACGCCCATGAACAGGAAGATCAGGAAGATGCCGGCGTAGCAGATCGTCTCGCCGCCGATGAACACCCAGGGCATGGCGGCGCGGAGCGCCTCGTTCGTCTGGAGGGTGGACACGTCGTAGCTGACGCCGGAGAGCACCGCGTTCAGCACGCCGGTGGTGAGGCCGGTCATGCCGGCCATGATCGCGCCGTAGATCGTCATGGACAGGCCGTCGGTGCGGACGCCGTGCACGGCCTCCTGGTGGTCGAAGACGTCCGCCAGCAGGGCGAGCGACAGGTACATCGCCGGCGTGGAGCCGAGGGCCTTGATGACGAAGGACACGATGACGACCGCGAAGTTGTTCGGGGCGAACATGCCGATCACGCCGCCGACGACGGCGACGACCGCGCCGCAGAGAATGGCCTTGCCCTTGCTGCCGAGGATGTTCGCGAGCGGGAGCGCGATGACCATGCCGATGGCGGTCGGGACGGCGCCGATGATCGCGAGCGTGCCCTGGAGCTGGCCGCCGTAGGCGACCGTGTAGTTGCCGAGGGCGTCGGCGAACATCGCCGTGCAGAAGTAGTTCTGGGAGACGTTCTTGATCATGCCGCCGAACTGGTACAGGAAGAAGAACACCATCATGATGATCCAGAAGCGATCCTTCGAGCAGATTTTCCACTGCTCCTTCACGGGCAGGGCCTTCCTGGCCTCGCCGGCGTCGCCGGAGGCCATGGACTCCTCGGTCACGCGCTCACGGGTGAAGAAATACTCGATCAGCACGCCGACAAACGTGATGATGATGAGCGCGATGACGAATACCTTCCAGTGGCTGTAGGACGCCTGCGCGTCGTAGATCGCCGCGCCGGCCTCGTCGACGTAGTACATGATCTTGCCCGCGTCGTTCGTGACCGGCGTGCCCGTGCCGCTCATGTCGTACACGAACAGCAGGTTCAGGAAGAACGGCAGGATCATGCTCGAGAGGCCCATGGCCGCGAGCATCGTCGCGTTCGAGATCGTGGCGAGCAGGCCGCGGTCCTTCGAGTTGCGGGTGGACAGGCTCACGAGGGCGGCGTGCGGCGTGTAGTACATCGGGTACGCGAACGCGAACCAGAGGTTGTAGCCGATCGCGATGCAGATGAGCGCCCCGGTGTGCCATTCGGTGCTCGTCGAGTTGTACGGCGAGAACACGAACAGGAACAGCAGCGCGAGAAGGCTGATGGGCACGGACACCAGCAGCAGCGGCCGGGCCTTGCCGTTTCTGGACTTGATGTTGTCCATGAGGCGGCCGACGAGGATGTTGCCGATCACGACGAAGATGACCGATATCACCGGCAGCCAGGTGAAGAACGCGCTGGCCCAGGAGTTGATGTGGAGCACGTCGGTCATGTACTTGTTGAAGTAGTTCGACAGGACCGAGTTTGCCAGCAGCGCCAGCGTCGGGCCGACCAGGTAGCCGATCGCGCCCTCGGGGATCAGGGTGACGTTGTTCTTTTTGATGAGGGTTGGCGGCAGCTTGTCGAAGAAGCTGCCCTTGGCGTTTTCGCTCATGTGGTTCTCTCCCTTCTTGCTATGCTTTCTTGAATGACAGGATCACGTCGGCGAGGAAATCCACGCAGATCAGGGCAAAGACGATGCCCCAGAAAATGTGGCTCTTCGCGAACATCCAGACGGTCAGCGCCGCGACGAGCACCGTCAGGATGATGCACACGACCGGCGATATGCCGTTGGCGTTGCTTTTCATGTCGTCTCCTCCTTTATTCGAGCGCCTTCTGCTTCTTCGACACGCTCATCTGCTTGAAGAAGCCGCCGATGAGCTTGCCGAGGCCCTTCAGAAACGCGATGCCGTGGCCGTTCACGATGTCGAGGATGCCGTCGCACATATCCTGCGACACCATGCCGCCCGCCATCTTGCCGATGGCGCGGATGGGCATGTTGTAGATGAAGGTGATGTTCAGATCCGGCTCGCCCTTTTCGATGCTCTTCGTGAGCATGCTGTCCATGACCCTCCAGACGAGCCGCGCCTTGAGGCTGTTCGCGTAGTAGAGCTGGGCGATCGCGTCGTTCGGCTGGATCGTGCCGGCCCATTTGCCGTCGGGGATCTCGTGGCCGAGCAGGGCCGTGAACTCGTCGTCGGAGACATTTTTGATGTCGCCGCTGACGTAGCTCGGGATCGCGGCGAGGTCGATCGGGGCCGGGGCGTTCGTCCCGGCGACGGTGACCGTGGCCGTGAGACGGATGTCCGCGACGCTCGCGCCGACGAGGATGTCGTAATCGCCGCCGTCGATCTCGAATTTGCCGGTTTTGTCGTTCCAGTAGCGGAACGCCTTGTCGTCGAGGTCGATCGTGACGTCCTTCGACTCGCCCGCCCTGAGGAACACCTTGGCAAAGCCCTTCAGCTCCTTCGCCGGACGGTAGACGGAGGGCTTCTTCGCGCTGACGTAGACCTGCGCGACCTCCGCGCCGTCCATCGCGCCGGTGTTTGTGATCGTAAACGTCACGTTCCGGTCGTTCGCACGGATGACGGAGTATTCAAAGGTGGTATACGAAAGGCCGAAGCCGAACGGGAACGTCACGGGCACCTTCGCCGTCTCGTAGTACCGGTAGCCGACGTACAGACCCTCGCGGTATTCGACGCTGCGCTCCTTCGCGGGGAAGTAGGGGGCGGTCGAGCAGTCCTCGTACTTCACGGGATAGCTCTCGGAGAGCTTGCCGGAGGGGTTCACCTCGCCGAGGATGACCTTCAGCACGGCGGAGGCGCCGGCCTGGCCGCACAGGTAGCCGTGCACAAGGCCCTTGCAGCGGTCGAGCCACGGCATCTCCACGGACGAGCCCGCGCTCATGACGACGATCACGTTCGGGTTCGCGGCGGAGACGGCCCTGAGCACCTCGATCTGGCACTCGGGAATCGCGAGCGTGGAGCGGTCGAGGCCCTCGGACTCGGATATCTCGTCGAGGCCGAGGTACAAAAGCACATAATCCGCCTTGAGAGCGAGGGCGACGGCCTTCTCACGCATGGCCGTGTCGGGATCGCCGTGGCGGGGGTAACCGGCCTCGAAGCCGACGACGTCGAGGTCGAAATTGCCGATCACGTCCATCGTGTTGTCCAGCTTTGTGCAGTTCACGACGGAGGAGCCGGCGCCCTGGTAGCGGGCCTTCTGGGCGAATTCGCCGATGACGGCGACCTTCGAGCCTTTTTTGAGCGGGAGGATGTTGTCCTCGTTTTTGAGCAGAACGATCGACTGCTCCGAGCACTTCTGCGCGAAGGCGTGGTGGGCGTCGATGTCGAACGGCTTGCCCTTGAGGGGATCGACCGCCTTGCGGGTGGCGAGCATCACGTCGAGCAGCTCGTCGACGCGGACGTTGACCTCGTCCTCGGAGATGCGGCCCTCGTAAATGGCCTGCATGAGCTGGCGGGGGCTGTCGCCGCCGGTCGACGGCATTTCGAGATGGGAGCCGGCCCGGACGCCGTCCGTGAAGTCGTTGCAGGCGCCCCAGTCGGACACGACGAAGCCGTCAAAGCCCCAGGTGTCGCGCAGGATCTCCTGCAGCAGGTGCTCGTTCTCGTTCGCGTAGACGCCGTTCACCATGTTGTAGCTCGACATGATGGACTTCGGGTGCGCCTCCGTGACGGCGATCTCAAAGCCGGTGAGATAGATTTCGCGCAGGGTGCGCTCGTCCATGACGGAGTTCGACGCCATCCGGCGCAGCTCGGTGTTGTTCGCCGCGAAGTGCTTCGGGCAGGCGGACACGCCGTTTGCCTGCATACCGCGTATGTACCCCGCCGCCATCTTGCCCGCGAGATACGGATCCTCGGAGAAATACTCGAAGTTGCGGCCGCAGAACGGACTGCGCTTGATGTTGAGGCCCGGCCCGAGCAGGACGCACACGTCCTGGCTGGCCGCCTCCTCGCCGAGGTGTTTGCCCAGCTCCTCGCCCAGCGCCGGATCCCAGGAGTTCGCCATCGTCGCGGCGGTGGGATAGCAGGTGGCCGGCAGGCTTCCGTTCAGGCCGAGCTGATCCCCCGCGCCCTCCTGCTTGCGGATGCCGTGCGGCCCGTCCGAGAGGGTCATGTTGTCGATGCCGAGCCGCTTCACGCTCTGTGTCTGCCCAGAAGGTGACACTTCTCCTCCAGCGTGAGCTGCTTGATGATGTCTGCGTGCTTCAACGCTCCACGCTCCTTTCGATTGTGATTTCCATACAATGCCGATGGGCATACGTTGATATTGACAATTATACTACAACCGAATGACGTTGTACAATGCGTAATTAGCAATTTTCTATGCTTTTGGCGCATAGTCATTAGCGAAAAGCGGCAAAATACACAAATCAAATTTGTGAATTTTGTGTTAACAAGGCAATCGGAATTGCTGGCTTTGGGTTACAAACGGCCGGTCGTATGGTATAATCATACCCGCGGCGCATAGCGCGAAGGCGGAAGACGACGCGGCGGCGCAGGGGGGGAGCGGACATGATCGAATTGCAGCAGCTTTCACATCTCGTGGCGATCTACGAGCAGGGGACGATGACGGCGGCGGCCCGGACGCTGCACATATCGCAGCCGGCGCTGAGCCGCTCCGTCCAGCGGCTGGAGGGTGAGCTTGGCCTGCCGCTTTTTGAGCACGGGCGGAACAAGACGCACATAAACCCCGTCGGCGTTGAGGCGGTGGAGCGGGCGCGGGACATCCTGCGGCAGGTGGACGAGCTGCCGCGCCATCTGCACGCCTGCGCGCACAGCATGCAGACGATCTCGGTCGGCTCCTGCGGCCCGGCCCCGATGTGGCTGCTCGCGGACGAGCTGCGGGAGTGCTTTCCGGATATGACGATATCGACGGAGCTGGCCGAGCATGAGTCGCTGATCCGGGGCCTTCTGGACAACGCCTACCAGCTCATCGTTCTCGACGCGCCGCCGGACGTCGAGCGGATTCGCTGCCGGGAGCACTCGACCGAGACGCTGTACCTCAACGTCCCCCGCGATCACCCCCTCGCCGCCCGGGACGGCATACGGCTGGAGGAGCTGGCGGGCGCCACGCTCCTGGGCTACCACGATGTCGGGCGATGGAGCCGTGTGATGGAAAAGCTCGCCGACGTGCATTTCATCCTGCAAAAGGAGCGGCACGTCATGAAGGAGCTGATCGTGAACTCGTCGCTTCCGTGTCTGCTGTCGAATATGCTGCTTGTCCTTTTCGAGCCGCTGACAGGCCGGGTGTCGGTTCCGATCCTTGACGACGACGCGACCGTCGTATTCTACCTCTGCGCCGCCGAAGCCGGCGCGGCCATTCTCGACCGCATATCCCCGGCCCCGTCGCCGACGTGCGCGCAATAGACGGGTTATAGATCAACGGGG
>CAJOFW010000011.1:10262-25843 GCA_905234005.1 uncultured Oscillospiraceae bacterium | reverse complement strand
GGACGACCGCCGCCGGGGCCGCCTGCGGGACGACCGCCGCCGAAGAGACCGCCGCCGGGACGGGGGCCGGGATCACGGCGCGGAGCCGGGCCGGGACGCGGCGCGGGGCCGGGACGGGGCGCCGGGCCGCGGCGGAACAGGGGCCGGCGCACATGGCGCGGCGGGCCGGGATAGCGATAGCGCGGGCGGAAGAGCCAGTCGAGCAGGCTCGGGCCGCCCCAGCGGCGGAAGCCCGTGAGCCGGTTCGCGACGCCGACCGTCGCGAGCGCGGCGACCGCCGAGGCGATGAACGAGCCGTCGGTATTGAAGACGGAGCCGGTGGCGTACTGGCTGAAATCGACGGCGTTATTGCCGCGGAACACCGCGACCTCCATGCCGTATTCGGTGAGGGCCTGGGCGAGATACTGCGCCTGCTCCGCCGTCAGGTACTGGGCGATCTGGGCGGGCAGCATCGCGACGAGCTGCTTTGCCTCGGCGTTCGTGTAGCCGAGAAGATCCTCCAGCACGTCGTCCGCGTAGTTCCGGGCGCAGGTGCCGGTCGAATAGAGGACGAGGCTGTAGTCCGCGGCGGCGGGGGCCGCGTAGGTCGGGGGCGGCGTGACGGGCGCGGCGGGGGCCACGTTCACGGGGGGCGCGTTCACGATCGCGCCGTCGGTGATGGGCGCGCCGCAGGCGGCGCAGAACGCGGCGCCGGGAGCGGCCTGAGCGCCGCAGCGATTGCAGAATGCCATGAGATGATCCCTCCTGGTAGCTCAGTTTTGTCCATTGTATCACATAACCGCGAAAAATACAATTTCTTTATGGGGCAAATTGTGTTATAATGGAGCCGCTCTGCGCGTGGGCGCGGGGCAGGGAGGAATGAATATGGACTTTTCCGCCGCCAACACCGCCCTCTGGAACGTCGTCATCCAGCTCGGCGTCATCGCCGGGGCGATCCTGATCGCGAATTTTCTGCGCCAGCGGTTCGCGTTCATCCGCAAAAGCCTTCTGCCGACCGCCGTGCTCGCGGGATTCATCCTGCTGATCCTGAAGCAGCTCGGCGTTCTGCGCATGGACGAGGATTTTCTCGAAATACTCGTCTACCACTGCATCGCCCTCGGGTTCATCGCCATGAGCCTGCGCGTCATGCGCGGCGGGGGCCGGGGCGGCGACCTGACCGGGCCGAAATCCGGCGCGATCATCGTCGGGACGTACCTCATCCAGGGCGTGGCCGGCCTCGTCATCACGCTCGCGCTCTCGTACACGGTCATGCCCGGCCTGTTCAAGGCGGCGGGGCTTCTCTTACCGATGGGCTTCGGTCAGGGGCCGGGACAGGCGAACAACGTCGGCGCGACGTATGAATCGCTCGGCTTTGCCGGCGGGCGCAGCTTCGGGCTGGCCGTCGCGGCGGCGGGGTATATCTGCGCCTGCGTCGTCGGCGTCGTCATGCTCAATATCCTCGCCCGCAGGGGAGCCGTCAGCGCCGGCGACCGGCGGACGGACGAAGCGCCCGACCTGAGCTTCTTTCAGGACGACGGCGAGATCGCCGTGTCCGACTCGATCGACAAGCTCTCGGTGCAGCTCGCGATGGTGCTGCTCGTGTACCTTCTGACGTACCTCGTCACATGGGGCCTCACGTCGGGCGTCGCGGCGATATCGGAATCGCTGGCGGGCACGGTCAACACGCTGCTGTGGGGCTTCAACTTCATCGTCGGCTCGGCTCTCGCGATCCTTGTGCGGACGCTGCTCGAGAAGGCGAAGGCGGCGGGGCTTGTGCGCCGCCAGTACCAGAACAACTACCTGTTAAACCGCCTGTCCGGGTTCTTCTTCGACATCATGATCGTGGCCGGTATCGCGTCGATCGACCTGCAGGATCTGCACGGGCTGTGGCTGCCGTTTATACTGCTCGTCGCGGCGGGCGGGATTGTGACGTGGCTGTACCTCAAATTCGTGTGCCGCCGCGCCTACGGCGACTACTACTACGAGGGGCTGATCTCGATGTACGGGATGCTCACGGGTACGATCGGCTCCGGCGTCCTGCTGCTGCGGGAGATCGACCCGAACCTGCGCACCCCGGCGGCGAACAACCTGATCATCGGCTCGAGCTACGGCATCGTGCTGGGCGCGCCGATGCTCGTGTTCGTCGGGCTTGCGTCGCGTTCGCCCGCGATGTGCTTTGTGACGCTCGGCCTCGCGGCGGTCTACCACATCGCCCTGACCGTCTTCGTCGTCAGGGCGCACCGGAAAAAGAAGGATGGGGAGTGAGAGCATGGCAGAGCTTCTGAAGGGCGCGCCGGTCACGGCGGCGCTGAACGGGGAAACGACCGCCCGTGCATCGGCGCTGCGGGCGCGGGGCGTCGCTCCGACGCTCGCGATCCTGCGCGTCGGAGCGCGGGACGACGACGTCGCCTACGAAAACGGGGCGGTCAAACGCTGCGGGGCCGTCGGCGTCGACGTGCGGCGGGTGACGCTCCCGGCGGACGTCCCGGCGGACGACTTCTATCGGACGCTGGACGGCCTGAACCGGGACGACGCCGTCCACGGCATCCTGATGCTCCGGCCCCTTCCGCCGCACATCGACGGCGAACGCGCCCGTCGGATGCTGGCCGTCGGCAAGGCACGGACGGCTCCCTCGCCGGCGTGTTCACGCGGGCGCGGGTCGGCTTTCCGCCCTGCACCGCCGAGGCGGTGGTCGCGGTGCTGAAGCATTACGGCGTCGGGATCGCGGGCAGCCGCGCCGCCGTGATCGGCCGCAGCCTCGTCGTGGGACGGCCGGCGGCGATGCTGCTTTTGCGTGACAACGCCACCGTCACGATCTGCCACACGGGCACGCGTGACCTCCCCGCCGTGGTGCGGGAGGCGGACATCGTCGTGGCCGCGTCGGGAAAAATGGAATCGCTCGGCGCCGACTGCTTCCGGCCCGGACAGACGGTCGTCGACGTGGGCATATCGTGGAACGGGGAAAAGGGCAGGCTCTGCGGCGACGTCCGCTTCGACGAGGCGGAGCCGATCGTCGCCGCGATCACCCCCGTCCCCGGCGGCGTCGGCACGGTCACCAGCGCCCTGCTCGCCGCCCACGCCGTCGAGGCGGCGGAGCGGGCGGGCGATACCGGCTTCTGATACTGTTCTCCAATGAAAAGCTTCGTCTCGTTACCGGGCGCAAAGTCTTGGAAACGCTGTCTTTTCGAAGCGAATACAAAGTTCTTTTTGAACCTTTTTCTTTCAGGAAAAAGCATGAAGCCCCGCACCGAAAACCGGTGCGGGGCTTTGCGTCGGTGATGCAAAAACGCTTACGCCGCGGGTTCGACCGAGGCCTCGGCGGCTTCGGCGGCGATGAGGCGGACGGCTTCGAGGAACGCGTCGACCTCCTCCTCGGTGTTGTAGATGCCGAAGCTCACACGTACCATGCCGGGCATGGAGAAGTCGTCCTCGTACATCTCCTCGGTGATCTCCTCGTCGGGGATGCCGAGCAGACGGAACACATACGGGTGCGAGCAGAACGCCCCCTGCCGCACGGCCACGCCGGCGTTCTCCGCGAGGGCGTTCGCCACGTCGCCGTGGCCGATGCCGTCGATGTTGAACGTCACGACGCCGACCTTGTCGGCGATGTTCTCCGTGTCGCCGTAGACGGTCACGCCGTCGATGGCGAGAAGCCCGTCGATGATGCGGCGCAGAAGCGCCTGCTCGTGTGCGGCGATGGCGTCGAAGCCGACCTCCTCGAGGATGTCGATCGCCGCGCCGAGGCCGACGACGCCGGGATAGTTCGGACTGCCGGCCTCGTAGCGCTCGGGGGCGGACAGGAACGTCACGTCGTAGTCGGACACCACGTCGACGATACCGCCGCCGTAGAATTCGGGCAGATGCTCGTTCAGCACGTCCGTGAGGCCCACGACCGCGCCGCCGCCGAACGGGGAGTACATCTTATGCGCGGAGAATACGAAGAAGTCGATGTTCTCCTCGGGCGTGTCGCCGAGCATCGAGAACGCCCGGTGCGCCACGATCTGCGCGCCGTCGACGATGATCTTCGCGCCGTAGCTGTGGGCAAGCTTCGCGATGGCGTGCACGTCGTTCACGTAGCCCGTGACGTTCGAGGCCGCCGTGACGGACACGTAGTCGACCGCGCCGTCATACTCCCGCAGAAGCCGCTCCATGTCGGCGAGATCGAGGCGGCCGTACTCGTCCACCTCGGCGTAGATCGTCGTGCACCGCTCACGCCAGGACAGGTCGTTCGCGTGGTGCTCCATCCGGGAGGTCAGGACGACGTCGTCCTCGCTCCCGATCAGGGCGGAGGCGAGCTTGTTCAGGCCGTCTGTCGTGTTGTTCACGTAGAACACCGTGTAGGCGTCCGGGTCGGCGTTTACGAACGACAGCACCTTGTCCCGGGTCGCCTCGTATACCGCCGTGGAGTACGTCGACTTCTGGCCCTTGCCGCGGCCGATGGAGCCGTACATCGTCAGCGATTCCTCGACCGCCTCGAGCACCGGCGTCAGCGCCGGGGTCGTCGCGCCGTTGTCGAAGTTGATCGCGGGCTGCATCGTCCCGTCGCCCAGCTCGACCTCCGTGTCAAGGCCGACGACGTAGTCGCGGATGTTGTCGAGCGTGATGCTCTCCGCCGACGCGAACGCCGGGACGGACAGCAGCATGCACAGGACGAGAATGACGGACAATACGGATTTTTTCATGCGTTTGTCTCCTTTCACAGACCGCGCCGCGCACCGCTTTGGCGGCGGGGTGATTTCTGACGAAAGAATAACATAGCGACATTTGCGTGTCAAGAAATACCAGTCGAAAGCCCGTATGTTTTTCGCGCCGCGGGGCCGGGACGGTTCGGAACAAAAAAACAGGCGCCGCGATGCAATCGCGGCGCCTGCCGATGGGATGACGGGATGACGCGGAGACGGCCGGTATTACCGCTCGCGCTCCTTCCCCCAGAAGAAGAGGGCGACGGTGCCGGGGCCGGTGTGGCTGCCGATCAGGTTGCCGATGCTGTTGATGAGCACCTTGCCGTTCAGCTTCGGGAAGCGCTCCTCGATGAGGCGGGCGACCTCCTTCGCGTCGTCCTCGCAGGCGGCGTTCGAGATGAAGCACTTGCCGTCGTAGTCGGTGCCGTTCTCGGCGTACTCGGCCATGCGGTCGACGATCGTGCGGATGACGCGCTGCTTGGTGCGGATCTTCTCGCGGGGGACGAGCCGTCCGAGGTCGTCCATGTTCATGAGCGGGCAGATGTTCAGGAGGCCGCCGAACACGCCGGCCGTCTTCGAGATGCGGCCGCCCTTGACGAAGAACGTCAGGTCGGTCGAGAAGAACCAGTGGTGCATTTTGAGCCGGTTCGCCTCGAGCCAGTCGCGCAGCTCTTCGATGCTCATGCCGGCGTCACGCTTTTCCGCCAGCGTGTCCATGACGAGGCCGAAGCCCGAGGACGCGCTGAGGGAGTCGACGACGTAGATCTTCCGGTCGGGGTAGCGCTCACGGGCGATGGACGCGGCGCTGACGGCGGAGTTGTACGTGCCCGAGATGCCGGACGAGAGCGTCGCGTGCAGGATGTCCTTTCCGTCCTCGAGAAACGGCGTCCAGTGGTCGAGATAGTCCGAGATGCTGACCTGCGACGTGCGCGTGTCCGCGCCGTTTGCCATCGCCTCGTAGAAGTCGGGGAAGGAGATGGACTTGCCGAGGTCGTCGGGATACTCCACGCCGTCGAGGAAGTAGTGGAAGCAGACGTAATGCACGCCGATGCGGTCGAAATGCTCCTGCGACAGGTCGGCGACCGAGCAGCAGCTCAATATATAATCGTTCATGGCGATACCTCCGTGGTTTGGGTTGACATACTCTACCACGACCGGCCCGCCGGCGCAACCTCCGGTTCGGAAAGCGTCTCCACGATACGGAAAAACGGCGCGGAAAAGCTCTACGCCGTGTGGAATTTTGGCTCTACGAATCGGAGAATGTCGGTATTTTCAAGGCTTTCTGCGCTCCCGGCTCCGGATATGGAAGCTGAGCACCACGACGACCTCCGCCGGGATCAGCACGAGGAAAACCTGCCACGGATGCTTCGGCAGCAGAAGAACCACAAGCGCCGCCGCGCAGGCGACGAGGGCCATGACGATGATGAGGTTGTGCCGCCCCTTATTCCATACGGAGTTCAAAACGAGAAGCGTGATCAGCGAGATGGGCACCGCCACGGCGAACACCTGCCAGAGAAGAATGTCCATCGCAAGCCAGAAGATCACGAACATCAATACCGCCATCGTCCATATCCCGGCGATGGCCACCATCGTGACGACGCGGCTCGAGAATTTCGGCAGGGCGGCGCGTTCGGCCTCGCGCTCGGCCTCCACCGGGTCCTGCCACGGCGCCGCCTCGCTGAGGAGGGCGTCGACCGTCGTGCCGTATATCTCCGAGAGCCGCAGCAGCACGAACGCGTCCGGCATCGAATCGGCGCGCTCCCACTTCGAGACGGTCTTGTCCGAGTAGTTGAGCTTTTCGCCCAGCTCCGCCTGCGTCATGCCGGCGGCCTGCCGGAGCTTTATGAGGTTGCTGGCCACGACCAGCTTTAAGTCTTCGAGTGTCATGGGGTTTGCTCCTTGTGTGGGGGTTTGCGCCCTGTGTGGGGTTTTGCCCTGTGTGGGGTTTTGCCCCGCGTCGGGCTTTGCGCCGGAGGGGGTCAGGGCTGGCCGGGCTTGCGGGCGGCGTAGGCCGTCACGCCGCTGTACGTCTCGCCGTCGAGCTGGATGTCGGCGGGGGCGTCCAGCTCCACGGCGATCTTGCGCCCATAGCGGAAATCGCAGTATTTGCGGAACATCGCGTGCCGCCCGATCATGACGGAGGGGAAGCGCAGCAGCGTGCCCGGCGGCGTCGTGCCGTGCCAGACGAGGCAGCACAGCGTATCGCCGGCGCGATCCTGATCGGGGGCGAATTTCATGCCGCCGCCCTGGTAGCGGCCGTTCATCGCGGCGGCGAGCCAGATTTTGTCGTAGGCGACGGTCACGCCGTCCACGGTGACGCGGCCGCTCATCGGCCGGTATTGCTTCAAAATCGCCCGCACGGCCAGGGAGACGTAGCCCGCCCTCCGGTTTTCGGCGCGGCACTCGTTCAAAAGACGGCATACGAGCGCGTCCACGCCGACCGAGCAGCCGTTGAGATAGAAGACGCGCCTTCCGCCCACGTCGGCGGCGGGCAGACCGTCGAGGTACGGGTTCAGAAGGAGGCTCCGGGCGTCCCGGGGGGCGGCGTCGCGCAGAAAATCGTTGCCGGTGCCGAAGCGCCACAGATGCACGGGCACCGCCGGGGCCGCTCCGCCGAGGGCGTTCACGAGGCGGTGGAGCGTGCCGTCGCCGCCGCAGAGGATGACCCTGTCGTCGGCCGCGCACGCGGCGAAAAACGCGGCGGCGTCGATCGACGTGAGGTCGACCGCCTCGGGCCGCTCCGCCGCGAACGTCTCCATGAGCGACGATACGCCCGCCTCGCCGTTTCCGCCGTTTGCGAGGGGATTGTAGAGTATGTACGTCATGCCGCGAACCCCCGTTCGTGTGACGGCCGGAGGGGGGAGCCGTGAACAGGCATACTCTTCCAGCCTATATAATATACGATATTATATCGCACATCGCCGGATTCGGCAAGAGCGATTTTCCCGGCGGCGTGATGTGCGGCGTGACGGCGCGGCGGATTGTGAACGAAGGGTGAACTTTTCGCCCGGTTTGCTTGTCAAAGGGCGTCGAATATGCTAGTATATGTTGATAATATGGCCGGAAAAGCGCCGATATGCCCGGACAGACCGTCCGTCAGCCGTGAAAAAGGCGGCGGATCGGACGCGTCACGGGCGTATGCGCCGGCATTACAGGCAAGTGGGTGTTCGTATGAAGATTTTTCTGCTTTATTTTCTGACCGCCGTCGGGGCGTACCTCGTCGGGTCGGTCAATCCGTCCATCATCGTCTCCCGGCGGGTGTACCACGTCGACCTGCGGGAGTACGGCAGCCACAACGCCGGGTTCACGAACTTCAAGCGTCTGTTCGGCAACAAAATGGCGTGGTTCGTCTTCGCCTGCGACATCCTCAAGGCGGCGCTTGTCTGTCTCGGGGCGCGGCTTCTGTTCGAGCACATAATCGGGCGGGGCCAGCTCGGCGCGGCGTACGCCTGCCTGTTCGCGATGCTCGGCCACTCG
Organism: uncultured Oscillospiraceae bacterium; assembly: GCA_905234005.1. Taxonomy (GTDB): domain Bacteria; phylum Bacillota; class Clostridia; order Oscillospirales; family Oscillospiraceae; genus CAJOIG01. Next base: position 17,705 of record CAJOFW010000011.1, on the reverse strand, counting down.
TTCCCGGTGTGGTACGGCTTCCGGGGCGGCAAGGGCGCGGCGGTCTACGGCGGCTCGTTCTGGTTTGTCGACTGGCGTGTGACGGCGATCGGCTTTGTCGTCGTCGCCGTGATGCTGCTGGTGACGCGGTATATGTCCCTCGCGGTCATCGTCGCGACGGTCTCGACCGTCGCGCTGCTGGCGCTGACGAAGCCGGACCCGGCGGCGCTGATCATGTCCGCCGTCTGCGTGGCGGTGCTGATCCTGCGCCACCGGGAGAACATCGTGCGCCTGTGCCGGGGCGAGGAGTCAAAATTCCGCTTCCACGACCGCCCGAAGGATTGATACTGTCGGAACATATATATGGCACAGAACCCGGAGATACATGGAGTTACACAATGACCACAGTTGATTTCACGAAAGAGATGCGGCGCGATTACACGATCATCACGCCCGACATATTCCCCACGCACATGGAGATCCTCGAGGCGGCGTTCCGGCTGCACGGCTACAACGTGACCGTGGTGCACTACGAGGGCAAGAAGGTCATCGACACCGGCCTCAAGTACCTGCACAACGACGTGTGCTATCCCGCCATCTGCGCCGTGGGCCAGCAGCTCTACGCGCTGACGTGCGGGGACTTCGACCCGCACAGGGTCGCCCTGATCCAGTTTCAGACCGGCGGCGGCTGCCGCGCCTCGAATTACGTCATGCTGCTTCGCAAGGCGCTCAAAAAGATGGGCATGGAATACGTGCCCGTCATCGCCCTGAGCTTCGGCAGGTTCGAGAAATACTCGGGCTTCAGGTTCACGGTGCCGATGATCCTGACCGGCATCCGGGCGATCATCTACGGCGATATGCTGCTGCTGCTCAAAAACCAGACGCTGCCGTACGAGATAAACCCCGGCGACACGCAGCGCGTCGTGACCCGCTGGGCCGAGCGCATCACCGACCAGTTCGCCCACAACCGCGGCCTTTCCGGCCGCGATATGCGGGAAAACCTCGCGGCGATGGTGCGGGACTTCCACGACATCCCCCGCGAAAAACGCGACACCGTCAAGGTCGGCATCGTCGGCGAGATATACGTCAAATACGCCTCGTTCGGCAACAACGGCCTTGAGAAGTTCCTGCTGTCGCAGGGCTGCGAGTACATGGTGCCGGGCGTGCTGGGCTTCTTCCAGTACTGCTTCGCGAACATGGAGGTCGACCACCGCTACTACGGCTCCCCGCTTGTGAACACCTGGGCGGGCCGGCTCGCGGAGAAAATCGCCGACCGCTGGGAGGAGGCCATGCTCGAGGCGCTCGAGCCGTATCCCGAGTTCATCGCGCCCGTGGCGTTCGACCGGGTCAAGGAGCTGGCCGAGCAGGTCATCGACCGGGGCGTCAAGATGGGCGAGGGCTGGCTTCTGCCCGGCGAGACGGCGGAGCTGATCGAGAAGGGCTACACGAACGTCATCTGCGCCCAGCCGTTCGGCTGTCTGCCGAACCACATCGTCGGCAAGGGCACCATCCGCCGCCTGCGGGAGCTGTACCCCGAGGCGAACATATTCCCCGTCGATTACGACGCCGGCGCGTCGAAGGTCAACCAGGAGAACCGCATCAAGCTCATGCTCGCCATGGCGCGTGAACAGGAGGCGGCGGCGGTATGAGCGGCCTGAAACGACTCGGCATCGACGTCGGCTCCACGACGCTCAAATGCGTCGTGACGGACGACGAGGGCCGGCTTCTCTATTCCGAGTACCTGCGCCATTTCTCCCGGATCGCGGAGCAGCTCGGCCGCCTCATCACGACGGTCAGCGAAAAATTCCCGGGCGAGCCGATGGCGGTCGCGCTGTCCGGCTCGGCGGGCATGGGTCTTGCCGACGCGATGGGCCTGCCCTTCGTGCAGGAGGTCTACGCCGAACGCGTCGCCGTGCGCACGCTCGCGCCGGGGACGGACGTCGTCATCGAGCTGGGCGGCGAGGACGCGAAGATCCTCTTTCTGACCGGCGGCTTTGAAATGCGCATGAACGGCACCTGCGCCGGCGGCACCGGCGCGTTCATCGACCAGATGGCGTCGCTGATGCGGCTTTCCATCGACGACATGAACGTCCTCGCCGCGAAGCATGAGAAAATCTATACCATCGCGTCCCGCTGCGGCGTGTTCGCGAAATCCGATATCCAGCCGCTTTTGAACCAGGGCGCCCGCAAGGAGGACGTATCCGCGAGCATATTCCGCGCCGTCGTGAACCAGACGATCGCGGGGCTTGCCCAGGGGCGGCGCATCGAGGGGAACATCCTCTACCTCGGCGGGCCGCTGACGTTCATATCCGAGCTGCGGAAAAGCTTTGACGAGGCCCTGCGCACGACCGGACTGTGCCCGGAGAATTCGCTGTATTTCGTCGCCCTCGGCGCGGCCGCCGCCGGCGTGGGCGAGCCGGTCGCGCTCGACGAGCTTGCGTCGCGGCTCGAGAACGCCGCCGGCGCGGGCGAGTACACGGCCTGTGAGCCGCTCTTCCGCACGGAGGCCGATTATGAAGCCTTCGCCGAGCGCCACAGACGGGCGTCCGAGGGCATCCGGGAGCTGGACGCGCCGAACGGCGTCATGTACCTCGGCGTCGACGCCGGCTCCACGACCGTCAAGGCGCTGCTGTGCGACGCCGACGGCGGCGTGTTCCGCACGCGGTACGAGACAAACAACGGAAACCCCGTCCCCATCGTGCGCGATTACCTCGAATCGCTCTACCGCGAGTGGCCCGACATCCGCATCGGCGGCGCGGTCGTCACGGGCTACGGCGAGGAGATCATCCGCAGCGCCTTCCGGCTCGACGGCGGCGTCGTGGAGACCGTCGCCCACTACACGGCGGCGAAGAAATTCCGCCCGGACGTCGATTTCATCCTCGACATCGGCGGGCAGGACATCAAGTGCTTCCAGATCCGAAACGGGGCCATCGACAGCATCTATCTGAACGAGGCGTGCTCGTCCGGGTGCGGCTCGTTCCTGCAGACGTTCGCCGGGGCGCTGGGCTACAGCGCGGAGGCGTTCTCCCGGCTCGGCTTCTACGCGAAGCGGCCGGTCGACCTCGGCTCCCGGTGCACGGTGTTCATGAACAGCTCCGTCAAGCAGGCGCAGAAGGACGGCGCGACCGTGGAGGACATCGCGGCGGGCCTGTCCATCAGCGTCGTGAAGAACGCGCTGTACAAGGTCATCCGCTGCGCGTCCGCCGAAGCCCTCGGCCGGAACATCGTCGTGCAGGGCGGCACGTTCTTAAACGACGCGGTGCTCCGCTCGTTCGAGATGGAGATCGGGCACGACGTCATCCGCCCGAAGTACGCGGCGCTGATGGGCGCCTACGGCGCGGCGCTGTACGCCCGCGACCACGCCCCGGCGTCCGGGTCGACGATCCTCGGCCCGGCCGAGCTTGCGGCGTTCACGCACACGGCGAAGGCCGTGACCTGCGGCCGGTGCGGCAACCACTGCGCCCTGACCGTCAACGACTTCGGCGGCGGGCGGCGCTACATCGCCGGCAACCGCTGCGACCGCCCCATCCGGCAGACGAACGAGGCCCCGAAGCACTACGACCTCTACGAGTTCAAGCTCGATCTCATCCGGGAGTGCTGCGCAAACGAGCGCGACCCGGCAAGGAAGACGATCGGCATTCCCCTCGGCCTGAACTTCTTCGAGCTGCTGCCCTTCTGGCACGCGTTCTGGCGGACGCTCGGCTTCAACGTCCTCGTCTCGCCGCTGTCCACGAGGGAGCTGTATCTCTCCGGGCAGTATTCCATCCCGTCCGACACCGCGTGCTACCCGGCCAAGCTCATGCACGGCCACATCGAGGCGCTGCTCGCGCAGAAGCCGGACGCGATCTTCTACCCGAACATGAGCTACAACGTCGAGGAGGGCCTCGGCGTGAACCACTACAACTGCCCGGTCGTCGCCTATTACCCGCAGGTGCTCAAAATGAACACGGCGGCGCTGCGCAAGATCACGTTCATCGACGACTTCATCAGCCTCGCCGACCCGAAGCAGTTCCGCGGCCGCATGACGGACATCGTCCGGTCGTACTTCCCCGAGGTCACGCCCGCCGCCGTGCGCGAGGCGGCGAAAGCCGGCTACGCCGCCTACGAGGGCTACTTCTCCCGCGTTCGGCAGAAGGCGGACGAATACCTCGCCATCGCCCGCCGGGAGGATATGCCGGTCATCGTGCTGTCGGGCCGTCCGTATCACATCGACCCGGAGGTCAGCCACGGCATCAGCACGCTGATCTGCCGCCTCGGGGCCGTCGTCATCACCGAGGACAGCCTTTCGAACCGCGTCGCGGCGTTCCCGGTCGGCGTCCGCAACCAGTGGACATACCACGCCCGCCTGTACGCCGCCGCCCGGTACATCGCCTCGCTCCCGCCGGACGTCAACATGAACCTCGTACAGCTCGTGTCGTTCGGCTGCGGCGTCGACGCGATCACGACCGACGAGGTGCGCGAGATCCTCGAGAGCGGCGGACGGATGTACACCCAGATCAAGATCGACGAGATCTCCAACATGGGCGCGGTGACGATCCGTCTGCGCAGCCTGTTCTCCGCCATGCGTGACAGACGCCTGTCCGGGAGCGAGGCGTCATGAGGTGGAGCTGGCGCGGCCTCGGCCGCCGCTGGGTGCCGTACACGATCGCGGTCTGCTCCGGCGTCGTGCTGTATCTGACGCTCGCGCACATCACCGATATCCTGCGCGTGCTCCACGGCGTGTTCACATTCTTCACGCCGGTGCTCTGGGGCCTTGTCATCGCCTACCTCATCGACGCGCTCGTGATCTTCTACCAGCGGACGATTCTGCGCCGGGCAAAGCGGAAGCGGGCGGCGCGGCGGGTGGCCATCGTGTTCGCGATCGTCACGATCCTGCTGCTCGTCACCCTGCTCGCCAACGCCCTGATCCCGCAGATCGTAACCTCCGTCAGCGTGCTCGCGTCGAACCTCGGCTACTACGTCGCGTCGCTCCGGCGGCTGCTCAGCTCGGCCGACATCGAGATCGCCGGCTACCAGCTCGACCTGACGAACCTCGTCGAGTATATGGACACGTTCCTCCAGTCGCTGACCACGACCCTGCAGGAAAACATCGGCCGCATCATCAACACGTCCTTCACGATCGGCAAGGGCTTTCTAAACGGCGTTCTGAGCTTCATCCTCGCGATCTACTTCCTGCTCGACAAGGAGAAGCTGCAGGTAAACATCAAGCGGCTCATGCGTCTCGTCATGACCGAGGAGCGCTACCGCCAGATCACGGCCTTTGCCAGACGGTGCAACACGATCCTGTCCCGATACATCACGGTCGACCTGCTCGACGGGCTTCTCATCGGCGTCGTGAACTTCATCTTCATGAAGGCGATGGGCATGCCCTACGCGGTGCTGATCTCCGTCGTCGTCGGCGTGGCCAACCTCGTGCCCACGTTCGGCCCGATCGCCGGCGCGACCGTCGGCGCGTTCATCCTGCTGCTCGTCAATCCCCGCCATGTGCTGTGGTTTCTTGTCTTCACGATCATATTGCAGCTTGTGGACGGCTACATCCTCAAGCCCAAATTCTACGGCGACTCGCAGGGCGTGTCCCCGCTGTGGGTGCTCGTGACGATCATCGTCGGGGGCCGGATGTTCGGGGTGGGCGGCATTCTGCTGGCCGTGCCGTTCGCGGCGATATCGGATTACCTGTTCCGAAACCTCGTATGGAAGCGCCTGGAGCGCCGCCGCGCCGAACGCCGCGCCGCCCCCAAAGCCTCCCCGCCGCCGGATGCCCCGGCCGAAACCGATCGCCCCGAAGCCTCCGCCGACAGCCGGCCGGAGCCGTCCGACGACAACCAACCCGACGACTACTGCATATAACCGAAAAAACGCTCCGTCTGTCCAGAGGGCAGACGGAGCGTTTTTTGCGTTTTAACGGCTGCTTTCTGCTTTCCCTGATCAATCGGCGAACTGGCCGTTGTAGGTGACGAGGGAGGCGGACTGCACGCCGTCGAGGGCGGCGATGGCGGTGACGAACGCGACGTCGTCGTCCTTGAGCGTGACCTCCACGGACAGCTCGATGCCGTTCGGGGTGACGGTCTTGGCCTTGACCTTGGCGCGGGCGGCGGAGGTCTTGAGGTTCTCCATGACGGCGCTCTCCGCGTCGCCGTTTTCGCAGGCGACGACGAGGATGTAGGGGTGCTCGCCGATCCGGCGGCGGGCGAAGACGATGAGGATGACGCCGATGATGACGCTGCCGACGACGGCCATCATGAACATCCCGGCGCCGATGACGATGCCGACCGCGAGCGCCCAGAACAGGAACACGATCTCAAACGGCTCCTTGATCGCGGCGCGGAAGCGGACGATGGACAGCGCGCCGACCATGCCGAGGGACAGGACGATGTTCGAGGTGACGGCGAGGATGACGAGCGTCGTGACCATCGTCAGCCCGACGAGGGTGATGCCGAAGCCGGACGAGTACATCACGCCCTGGAACGTGCACCTGTAGATGAAGTAGATGAACGCGCCGAGCACGCAGGCGAACAGCATGGCGAGCAGCACGTCCCCGAGAGAGAATTCGGTCACGCTCTCGAGGAAGCTGGATTTGAATACGTCGTTGAATGTCATGGCAGGCTCTCCTTATGGGTTATATAATAAATTTAAGGTCGCACAGAGTATGGCGGCGCGGATGACGGCCGCACGGATCATATATCGAACATCCGGCAGGAGGCGTATTTCGAGAACGCCTGCACCCGCGGCGTGCCCTCCTGCAGGATCATGCGGATGATGTCGGGCAGGAACGCGTCCCACTTGACCTCGAGCAGCACCCGATCCGGGTTCACCGGGATGAGCGGCGTTTCGCCGGAGAGCATATCGCGGTTCAATATGCCGCTGCGGATGTTGAAGTCGAACGTCACACGCACGTTGCCCGGGGCGTAGATGAACGGCTCGCGGCGGTAGGACACGATCGTCTTCGGGCGGAGCAGCTCGTCCCGCATTCGGACGTACAGCTCCTGCATGAGCGGGTAGCCCGTGGCCATCATCCACGACAGGTCGCCGTCGAGCATCCGCTCGAGCTGGTCGGGGGTCATGGGGCAGGAATACTTCTTGCCGAGGCCGGCGATTTTGACCTTCTTCTCGAGGTGGAGGGTGTTTTTGTTGCCGTTGTAGAAGCGGATGCGGAATTTTTCGCGCCGGGATACGCCGCTGTAGTTCTGCATCAGCGCCGTGTCGGCCAGGTCGTCGAAGTAGAGGCTTGCGATGTCGTAGTACCCCTCGGGGCCGACGTGCGGGTCGAGCTTCATCACCGAAAGACAGCGCTGCCGGATCGCCGCGTACTCCGCCCGCCCGAGCGAATACTTCAGCTCCTGCCGGAGCATTTCGTTGCCGCTGGAAGTTTTCATAAAATTCATTCCCAATTTCAAAAATGTATGGTATACTGTCTGCGAATCGAATTCTTAACAGGCGTTAAGCTTTTGAACATCATACCACATC
>CAJOFW010000011.1:0-10174 GCA_905234005.1 uncultured Oscillospiraceae bacterium | reverse complement strand
ACCGGAGGAACCATTGCATGAAGAAAGCACTCCTGACCCTGCTGTGTTTCGCGCTCGTACTGGCGGCGCTTCTGGGCGTGGCGGCGCTCACGGGGCGGCTGAACCCCGCGGAGGAGACCGCGGAGGCGGAGCCGGTACAGGCGGAGACCGCGCCGCTGTCCGTCGAGGAGACGCTGTACCTCGGCGTCACGAACGAATACGACGAGGCCGGGGCGACAAGCGTCATCCTGTCGGACGGGCACATCGCCGCGTCCGGCTACGGCGTATCGACGACCGGCGGCGTTCTGACGATCGGCTACCCCGGCACGTACCACGTCACCGGCGCGCTGTCGGACGGCCAGATCGTGATCGACCTCGGCAACGACGTCGAGCGGCTGGACGGCGCGGTGTATCTGATTCTGGACAACGCGTCCGTGACCTGCTCCGACGGCCCGGCGCTGTATGTGAAGCAGGCAGACCTCACGGTCGTCCGGCTCGCGGACGGCTCCGAGAACAGCCTGTGCGACGGCGCGTCGTATATGCTCGATGAGAGCACGAGCGTCGTCACGGTCGAGGAGCTGCAGACCGGCGCGGGCCTCTATAGCTGCGACAACGTGATCATCGAGGGCGGCGGCGCGCTCACGGTCACGGGCCGTTCGGCGGACGGCATCCGCACGAAGGACGCCCTGTTCGTCTACGGCGGCGACGTCACGGTCACGGCGGCGGACGACGGCGTGCAGGCCAGCGACTGCGTGACAATTCGCGGCGGCACGCTCACCGTGGACGCGGGCGGCGACGCCGTGAAGACGACGGACGGCTATATAGAGATCACCGGCGGCGCCATCGAGCTTTCCGCCGGGGGCGACGGCGTCGCGGCGGCGGCGGACGTCGCCGTTACGGGCGGCGTCATTACCGTCACGACCGCCGGAGGCCCGGAGAATTACGGCCCGACCGCCCTCGCGGAGCTGTCCGCCAAGGGACTCAAGGGCGAGAACGTCACGATCACCGGCGGCGTGTTCGACCTCACGACGGCAAGCGACGGCGTACACGCCCGGCAGGACGCCGCGATCACCGGCGCGACGTTCACGGTCGCGAGCGGCGACGACGCGTTCTCCGCCGTCGGCGCGCTGACGCTCACCGACTGCGACGTCACGATCACCGAGAGCTACGAGGCCCTGCAGGGCGACGTCGTGACGCTCAGCGGCGGCGCGTTCGTCGCGGCGGCGTCGAACAACGGCGTGGACGCCGGTACGTTCACGCTCAACGGCACGGCCTACATCGCCGCGCCGCGTGGGGCGAAGTCCGCCGGGACGATGACGATAAACGGCCGCCTCTACCTCGAGGCGGACGGCACGGACAGTCTGCTGTCCTTTGCCGACATCGACCTGAACGGCACGGTCATCGCGTTCGCGCCGACGGCCGGCGCGGGGCAGGACGAGCTCCTGCTCGAGAAGGGCGAAATCCCCGGCTCGCTGCTGTACCAGTTCGCGGCGGCGGTACCGGCGGGCACGGCGCTGACGCTGACCGACGAGTCGGGCGGCAGAGTCATGCAGATCACGCTTCAAAGCGACGTCGGCGCGCTCTTCATCGCCGACAGCCGCCTCTGGGCGCAGACATACACCCTGACCGTGAACGACACCCCGTACGCCCTCACGTACACCCCCGACGCCTGCGCCGTCTACACCCCGGTCACCGTCCGAAGCCGCTCGAGCCGCTCCGGCGGCCCGGGCGGCTTCCCGGGCATGCGGTAAAGAACTGTCCGGAACCGCCGGTTCCGGACAGGGTTACTCGCGCTTATCGCACCCGGCTATGCCGGGTTTGGTCGGCGCGAGAGGCTCGCCCAGGCTCGCCTTGTGGTATTTAGCTCCGTTTCGTTACCGGGCGCAAAGCCTTGGAATTGCTGCCTTTTCGAGCGAATATAAAGTTCTTTTTGATACTTTTTCTTTCAAGAAAAAGTATTAAAGGCAGTGGGGGATTCTGAAGAGCTGCAGGGGAAGAAAAACCCGGCCCGTTTTTATACGGGCCGGGTTTTTGCGCGTTTTATATATACGGTATCAGCTCTTCTTGCCGAGGTATGCCTCCCGGATGCGGTCGTCGGCGAGAAGCTCCGCGCCGGTGCCGGTCATGGTGATGCGGCCCGTCTCGAGGACGTAGGCGCTGTGGGCGACCTGCAGGGCCATGTTCGCGTTCTGCTCGATTAAGAGGATCGTCACGCCGGACGCGTTGATCTCGCGGATGATGTCGAAGATGCTCTTTACGACGAGCGGCGCAAGACCGAGGCTCGGCTCGTCGAGCATGATGAGCCGGGGCTTTGCCATCAGCGCCCGGCCGACGGCCAGCATCTGCTGCTCGCCGCCCGAGAGCGTGCCGCCGGGCTGCCACTCGCGCTCCTTCAGCCGGGGGAACAGCTCGAACACCCGGTTCAGGTCGTCGGTGAGATCGTCCCGGCGCAGGTACGCGCCGACGCGCAGATTCTCCATGACGGTCATGTCCGGGAAGATGCGCCGCCCCTCGGGGGCCATCGTGACGCCCCGGCGGACGATCTCGGTCGGGTCCATGCCCGTGATGTTCTCGCCGGCGAAGGTGATCGTGCCCTCACGCGGCTTCACAAGGCCGGATATCGTGCGCAGCGTCGTGGATTTGCCCGCGCCGTTCGCGCCGATCAGCGTGACGATCTGCCCCTCCTCCACGGTGAGGCTCACGCCCTTGACGGCCTCGATGCCGCCGTAGTTGACCTTCAGGCCGTCGATTTTCAGAAGCTCACTCATCCTCGGCCACCCCCAGATACGCGTCGATGACCCGCCGGTCGTTCTGGATGACCTCGGGCACGCCCTCGGCGATCTTGCTGCCGAAGTCGATGACGTAGATATAGTCGGATATCTTCATGACGAGATCCATGTGGTGCTCGATCAGAAACACCGTGAGATCGTATTTCTTCCGCGTCTCCACGATGAAATCCGCCAGCTCCTGCGTCTCCTGCGGGTTCATGCCGGCGGCCGGCTCGTCGAGCAGCAGCAGCTTCGGCTCGGTCGCGAGGGCGCGGGCGATCTCAAGGCGGCGCTGCAGGCCGTAGGGCAGGCTTGTCGCCAGCTCGTCGCGGTACTGCAGCAGGTTCTGCTCCTCGAGCAGGGCGGCGGTCTCCTCCCGCATCCGGGCCTCCTCCTTCGCGGACGTGCGGAAGGTCGCGGAGAAGACGTTCTGCTTTGCCCGCATATGCTTCGCGGTCAGGACGTTGTCGAACACGGTCATGGACTTCCACAGCCGGATGTTCTGGAACGTGCGGGCGATGCCGAGCTTCGTGATGTGATCCGGCGACGGGGCGATGACGCCCTCGTGGACGTACATCTGCGCGTTCTCGCCCTTGTACGTCTTCTTCATCCTGCCGGACGGGTGGTTGCGCACCATCGGCTCGCCCATGAACGACACGAGGCCGTTCGTCGGCTCGTACACGCCGGTGATGCAGTTGAACGCCGTCGTCTTGCCCGCGCCGTTCGGGCCGATCAGGGCGACGATGTGGTGCTCGGGCACGTCGAGCGAGAGGTTGTTGACGGCCACGACGCCGCCGAACTGCATCGTGACGTTCTCCACGTGCAGGACAAGCTTTTCCTTTTCGCTCATGACGCGTCACCTCCCGTCTCGTCCGCCGCCGCCGGGGCGGCGGTATTTTTGCGCTTTAAGCGCCGTATGAGTCCGGCGAAGGACAGCTCCCGGTCGCCCATGATGCCGCGGGAGAAGAACAGCACGACGACCATGATGATGACCGAGAAGACGACCTTGCGGAAGCCGTCCCGGAAGAACGGCACGCTCACGCCGAGGAACGACCCGCTGTCGAGGAAGCGCAGCCACCACTCGTTGCACGCGATGAACAGAAACGACGCGATGCAGCTTCCCGATATCGACCCGATGCCGCCGATGACGACGATTAAGAGGATCTCATACGTCATGGCCGTCTTGAACGCGGCGGCCTGGATCGTCGTCTGGTACATCGCGAGCAGCGCCCCGCCGACGCCGGCGAAGAAGCTCGAGATCACGAACGAGAGCATCTTGTGCTTGAAGAGGTTCACGCCCATGGCCTCCGCCGCGATCTCATCGTCCCGGATGGCCTTGAAGGCGCGGCCGTAGCTGGAGTTTATGAGCAGCACGATGAGCAGGATGCACAGCGTCGCGATCAGAAACGGGAACACGGTCGTGAACCGCAGCGAGCCGACGCGGATGTCCGAAAAGCTCGTGTACTTGCGCAGCAGGTTCGAGCCGTTCGTGACGACGCCGAGGCCGTCCCACTGGAACACGGCGCGGATGATCTCCGCGAAGCCCAGCGTCGCGATGGCGAGATAGTCGCTCTTGAGCCTGAGCACCGGGATGCCGATCAGCGCCGCGAAGCCCGCCGCGAACAGACCGGCGATGATGATGCAGATGACCGCCCCGAGGAACGCCCCGAGGTCGGCGCCGAGGACGCTCTGCAGCGCCTCCGGGATCGAGAATCGGATGACGCCGCCGTGGAAATACTGATACACGGCCTCATGCTGCGCCTTCGGGATCGAAAAGATCGCGTAGGCGTAAGCGCCGATCAGCATGAACCCGGCCTGGCCGAGGGAGAACAGGCCCGTGAAGCCGTTCAGGAGGTTCATCGACACGCAGATCAGCGAGTAGATCGCGCCCTTCTTGAGCACGGGGATCAGCATGAGCGTGAACGAGTTCTGCGGCAGGACGTTGTCGAGCAGAAACAGCAGCACGTACAGCGCCGCGAGCAGCACGACCGCGATGACGCGGCCCGCCCGCTTTTCCGAGGGGGTATACAGTGTTTTTCCCATGATTTGCCCCTCCTGTCAGACCTTGTCGGTCGTCTTCTCGCCGAATATGCCCGTGGGCTTGACGAGGAGCACGACGATGAGCAGCACGAACGTGAACGCGTCGGAGAAGATCGTCCAGCCGGAGCCGAGACCCTTGATGATGTTCTCCATGATGCCGATGATGAACGCGCCGATGACCGCGCCGGGGATCGAGCCGATGCCGCCGAACACCGCCGCCACGAACGCCTTGAGGCCGGGCATGGCGCCCGACGTCGGGATGACGGACGGGTAGTTCGTGAAGTACAGCAGCGAGCCGATCGCCGCGAGGAAGCAGCCGATCACGAACGTCATGGATATGACCGCGTTGATGCGGATGCCCATGAGCTGGCTCGTCTCAAAGTCCTTCGACACGGCGCGCATGGCCATGCCGATCTTCGTCTTGCGGATGAAGAGCACGAGCGCGAACACGAGGATGATCGTGAGAATCGGCGTCACGAGCGTGACGACCTTTGTCGTCGCCGAGCCGATCGTGACCGACTTTGACAGGCCCGGGATCGTCGGGTAGATCTGCGCGAGGCCGCCCGTGAAGTACAGGGCGCAGTTCTGCAGAAGATAGCTCACGCCGATGGCCGAGATCATGACCGACATACGGGGCGCGGAACGCAGGGGCTTGTACGCCACGCGCTCGATCACAAAGCCCAGCAGCACGGTCGCGGCGATCACGAGCGGGATGGATATGTACATCGGCAGCGACGCGGTCGCGTACACCATCACGAGGCCCGCCACCATGAACACGTCGCCGTGGGCGAAGTTGATGAGGCGCAGGATGCCGTATACCATGGTGTAGCCGATGGCGATCAGCGCGTACTGCCCGCCGACCGATATGCCCGCCAGGATATACGGCAGATTGGCTTGAAAGAAACCCGCCATAGTATTTCCTCCGGTAAGTGGTTTTGTAATACTGCTCGCTAATTAAAAGCCTCGTTCCGTTACCGGGCGCAAAGCCTTGGGAACGCTGCCTTTTCGATCGAATACAAAGTTCTTTTTGATCCTTTTTCTTTCAGGAAAAAGGATAAGAAGAGCGCACGGCCCCGCCGGGTCGCGCCGCAAACCGGCGCGGCGATGCGCTCTGCGATAACGGAAACCGGGCGGAGACGCGTAAAGCGCCTCCGCCTGGTGCGGTGCAAAACGATCAGCCGACGGACTGCTCGGCGACGAACGTCCACTCGCCCGTCGCGGTATCGGCGGACTTGATGAACGCGGTGTCGCGGATGGCGTCGCCGGTCTCGTCGAAGGCGATGGAGCCGGACACGCCGGTGTAGGTCGTGCCGGGCAGGGCCTCCATGACGGCGGCCGGGTCGATGGAGCCGGCGTTCTTGATGGCCTCGAGGGCGACGTAGTAGGCGTCGTAGCCCATGACCGAGACGGCGGCGATCGTGTCGTTGCCGCCGTTGTTCGCGAGCGCGGTGGCGTCGGCGTTCATCCAGGCCTTGAAGCCCTCCTCGAACGCGGGGTCGCCGCCCTCGGCGTAGAACGTGGAGACGCTGATGGACAGGTCGGTGCCCTCGGCGGCGGCGAGGATGACGTTGGAGTCCCAGGTGTCGGGCGCGGTCAGGGGGATGTCGATGCCCTGCGCCGCGGCCTGCTCGATGATGAGCTGGGCGTAGCTGATCGAGGTCGGGGCGAAGATGACCTCGGCGTTCGCGTTCTTCGCGTTCGTCAGGTAGGACGTGAAGTCGGAGTTGCCCTCGGGGAAGGACTCGGTGACGACCTCAAGGCCCAGCGCCTCGGCGGCCTGCTTGAAGTAGTTGATGAGGCCCTGGTCGTAGTCGTTGCCGAGCTGGCCGAGGCAGTAGGCGACGGACGCCGCGCCCAGCTCGTCATGGGCGTAGTTGGCCTGCACCGTGCCCTGGAACGGATCGAGGAAGCAGATGCGGAAGTAGTGGGAGTTGCCCGCCGTGACCTGCGGGTTCGTGCACGTCACGCCGATGACCGGGATGCCCGCCTCGGCAAACGTGTCGGAGCCGGCGATCGAGACGCCGGAGCCGTAGGAGCCGAGCACGACGGACGCGCCCGCGGCCACGAGCTTCGTCGCGGCGGAGACGGCCTTGTCGTTCGAGGACTCGTTGTCGGAGATCACAAGCTCGACGTTGTAGACTTTCCCGTTGACCTCGACGGTCGGGGTCATCGCGTTGGCGTACTGCATGCCGAGCACCTCCTGCTTGCCGCCGGCGCCGTTGTCGCCGGACAGAGGCTCGTACACGCCGATCACGATCGTGCCGGCGGCCTCGTCGGCCGGGGCCTCGGCGGCCTCGTCGGCCGGAGCGGCGGCGTCCTCCGCCGGAGCCGCGTCGTCAGCCGCCGGGGCGGCGTCGCCGGACGAGGAGCCGCAGGCGCACAGCGCGAGCACCATGCACAGGGCGAGAAGAAGCGCAAGAAGTTTCTTCATTTTGTTTTTCCTCCATAGACATTCTGAGAATATTTCACGGCCTGTCCGCCCTCCGCGGACAGATGTTCCCGTAACGTTCATTTTATCACGATATATGCGACATTTCAAGATTTTTTTGGAAATACCTATAATATTGATAGGATATCGACAGCGTGTCACGGCTTGACAAAACGCGCCGGCAGAGGCTATGATACGTGTACGGAGGAATGCGCAATGGAACAATACACCGTAACCGGCATGAGCTGCGCCGCCTGCTCGGCGCGGGTCGAGAAGGCGGTATCCGCCGTGCCGGGCGTCACGGCCTGCGCCGTGAACCTGCTCACAAACTCCATGGGCGTGGAGGGCACCGCGTCCGAGACCGATATCGTAAAGGCCGTGACCGACGCGGGCTACGGCGCCCGGAAAAAGGGCGCTGCGGCGGCGTCATCGTCATCGGCGTCGTCATCGTCGGCGGACGCGTTCGACGAGTCCCCGGCGGACGCGGAGGCGGCGCTTCTCAAAAAGCGGCTGATCGCCTCGCTCGTCTTTCTCGCGGCGCTGATGTACGTCTCGATGGGCCACGGGATGCTCGGCTGGCCGCTGCCGCCGCTTCTCACGGGGCCGGCCGGCGGCGGCGTCATACAGATGCTCCTCGCCGGGATCATCATGGTCGTCAACCGGAAGTTTTTCGTCAGCGGCTTTCGCGGGCTTGCGCACCGCGCCCCGAACATGGACACCCTCGTCGCGATGGGCGCGACGGCGGCGTTTCTCTGGAGCGTGTACGTGCTGCTCGTCCTCGTGAACGGGGGCGCGGGGGAGCTTTATTTTGAGTCCGCCGGCATGATCCTGACGCTCATCACGGTCGGCAAGCTGCTCGAGGCCCGGGCGAAGGGCAAAACGACCGACGCGCTCAAATCGCTCATGCGGCTGGCCCCCCGGACGGCGACGGTGCTGCGTGACGGCGCGGAGACGGTCGTGCCCGTCGCGGACGTGCGGGTCGGCGACGTCTTCATCGTCCGGCCCGGCGACAGCATCCCGGTCGACGGCGTCGTCGTATCGGGCGACGCCGCCGTGGACGAGGCCGCGCTGACCGGCGAGAGCGTGCCGGTCGACAAGGCGGCGGGCGACGCCGTGTCCGCCGCGACCGTCAACCGTTCGGGCTGCCTCACCTGCGAGGCCGTCCGCGTCGGCGAGGATACGACGCTCTCGCAGATCATCCGGATGGTGTCCGACGCCTCCGCGACGAAGGCCCCGATCGCCCGCATCGCCGATAAGGTGTCCGGCGTGTTCGTGCCGGCGGTCATGGCGATCGCGGTCGTGACGGCGGCGGTGTGGCTGCTGCTGGGCCGGCCGGCGGGCTTCGCCCTGGCGCGGGGGATATCGGTGCTCGTCATAAGCTGTCCGTGCGCCCTCGGGCTTGCGACGCCGGTCGCGATCATGGTCGGCAGCGGCGTCGGGGCGAAAAACGGCATCCTGTTCAAGACCGCCGTATCGCTCGAGCAGGCGGGCAGGGCGAAAATCGTCGTGCTCGACAAGACGGGCACGCTCACGACCGGCGATATGCGCGTGACGGACGTCCTCCCGGCGGACGGCGTGACGGAGGAGGAGCTTCTGCGCCTCGCCTGCGCCGCCGAGCAGCCGAGCGAGCACCCGCTGGCGCGGGCCGTCGTGCGCTTTGCCGGGGAGCGGGGCATTCAGCCCGAGCCGGTCACGCACTTTCGCGCCCTGCCCGGCAGCGGCGTGGAGGCGGCGCTTGCCGGCGCAAGGCTCGAGGCCGGCAGCGGGACGTATATCGCCGCGCGCACGGCGCTTCCGCCGGCGCTTCTGACCGCCGGGGAGAGGCTCTCCGCCGAAGGGAAAACGCCGCTGTATTTTCTGCGTGACGGGTCGCCCCTCGGCCTTATCGCGGTCGCGGACGGGCTGAAGCCCGACGCGGCGGACGCGGTGCGGGAGCTGAAGGGCATGGGCCTTCGCGTCGTGATGCTGACCGGCGACAACGAGCGCACGGCGCGGGCGGTCGGCGCGCAGGCCGGGGTCGACGACGTGGTCGCGGGCGTTCTGCCCGACGGCAAGGAGGCGGTCGTCCGGCGGCTCATGGAGCGCGGGACGGTCATCATGGTCGGCGACGGCGTGAACGACGCCCCGGCGCTGACGGCGGCGGACGTGGGCGTCGCGATCGGCGCGGGCACGGACGTGGCCGTCGACGCGGCGGACATCGTGCTCACGCGCAGCCGCGCCGCCGACATCCCCGCCGCCGTGCGGCTGTCGCGGGCGACGCTCCGGAACATCCACGAGAATCTGTTCTGGGCGTTCTTCTACAACTGCCTCGGCATCCCGCTCGCGGCGGGCGCGTTCATCGGCGCGTTCGGCTGGGAGCTGAACCCGATGTTCGGCGCGGCGGCGATGAGCCTTTCGAGCTTCTGCGTCGTCACGAACGCCCTGCGCCTGAACCTCGTCGACATCCGCTCGACGCGGCGGGACAGAAAAATCACCCATCCGGTCACGGATATCGAGCCGGTCACGCCGGCCGGCGATATCCCGAAAGGAGGAAATCACCATGGAAAAAACCCTGAAGATCGAGGGCATGATGTGCGCCCACTGCGAGGCCCGGGTCAAAAAGGCGCTCGAGTCCGTCGAGGGTGTGGAGAGCGCCGCCGTCAGCCACGAGACCGGCGCCGCCGTCGTCACCCTGACCGCCCCGGTACCCGACGAAGCCCTCAAATCCGCCGTCGAGGCCCAGGACTACAAGGTCATCGGCGTGATTTGATACTGTTCATGAAAAGAGCGCAAAAAGCAAAAACGCGGAACGGACGGGTTTTCCGTCTGTTCCGCGTTTTTTGTCGGATGAAGCTGTCGACCGGTTTGATACTTTTTCCCCAAAGAAAAAGTATCAAAAAGAACTTTGTATTCGCATCGAAAAGACAGCGTTTTCAAGGCTTTGCGCCCGGTAACGAAACGGAGCATTTAATTGGAGAAC
>CAJOFW010000010.1:33570-34506 GCA_905234005.1 uncultured Oscillospiraceae bacterium | reverse complement strand
GAAGGCCGTCCCGTAGCACACGGCGAGCAGACCGAGATACAGAAGCTCCATGCGCTCGGGGTGATTGAAGCGGAGCAGATTCGCGATGGCCGCGAACAGCAGCCCGGCGAGCACGCACAGCAGGGAGACGCCGACCTTCCACGCGTCCTTCTCGGTGTACAGCCCGACGATCTGATCCTTGCCGGAGACGATGACGACCGGGTCCCACCCGGACACCCACCTGTTCGCCGGTGTGACGACGATCCGGACGGGCATGCCGGCGTCACCGTCGTTCAGGGAGATGAACGCCCAGTTGTTGCCCGGCACACGGCCGAGGTGCGGCTCCTCCGGCTCGCGCAGGGAATAGACGGGCGTATCGCCGATATAGATGTCCGCGTAGAGCTGCTGGAGGAAGACGCCGATGCAAAGCTCCTTCGTGAGGTCACGCGGGCAGGTGAACGTATACGTCCGGCTGACGCCGCCGTACGCGTCGACGGCGGTCTCCGTCACCGTGTACGCGTCCGTCTCGAGGGGGTACCAGATACGCGTCTCGGCGTCGCGTGTGTACACCGCCCCGGATCGGCCGGGGACGCAGAGCGCGATCACCGCCGCCCCCATCAGCACGAGCAGGAGCCTGAGCACGGTCATCGCCCGCACGGCGCTGTTTGCGGTTTTTTTGATAGGCATGGCGTCACCCCGCGGGCAGGAACACGACCGCCGTCGTGCCCGCGCCGGGGGAGCCTGTGACGGTCAGCGTCCCGTTCGCGAGCAGACTCAGCCGTTCCCGCGTGTTGTTAAGGCCGGTGTGGACGCCCTCCGGCTCCGCGCCGGACGCGTCGCAGCCGACGCCGTTGTCGGCGACCGTGACGGTGAAGCCCCCGTCGGCGCGGGCGCTGGACACGCGGATGAGTCCGCCGCCCCGGTCGCGGAGGCCGTGCTTCAGGGCGTTCTCGACGA
>CAJOFW010000010.1:29321-33539 GCA_905234005.1 uncultured Oscillospiraceae bacterium | reverse complement strand
AAGCCGTCCGCCGTTATATCGTATTCGACCCGGAAGCTGTCCCGGAACCGCATACGCTCGAGGCTCAGGTAGCTGTCCACAAGCCCCAGCTCCCACTCGAGCGGCACGAGCCGCTGCCGCTCGAGCACCTCGAGCGCCCGGCGCAGGTAATCGGAGAAGTATCCGATGGCCCGCTGCGCGGTCTTCGGGTCGCTGTCGCAGAGGTAGTAGATGCTCGTCAGCACGTTGTAGATGAAATGCGGCTGCACACGGCCGATGGCGCTGTACACCCGCAGTCTCGTGTTGACGCGTGCCTGCTCCCGCAGACGGCGCTCCAGCCGGAGGTGCAGCATCACGTAGATGGAAAGCAGCGCCACGAATATCATCGGGTACTGCAGATTCGGTATGGGCGTGAACCGGGACAGCAGCGACGTGAGAAGCGGCTGTACGGGCAGCAGCGCGAGCAGAAGCGCGTTCTGTACGCCGACGGCGCGGCCGTGCCGCAGCAGAAGCCCGGTCAGCAGCGCGACGATCCAAACGCCGGGGATGTACGAGACGATCAGCCCCGCCGTCCCGGTGAACGTCATGGTGCGCACGTCGAAGATCGTCGTGTAGAAGAAGCTGTGCACCCACACGAACGCGCCGATGGCGCAGACCGCGGCCGACACCCACAGCAGCGCGTAGCCCCTCGCCTCGCCGCTTGCGCGGATGACCTCGAGGTAGTACCAGACCGCGGCGCAGGTCAGAAGATAAAACATGACGCTGACGAACGCCATCAGCACCCTGATGAGCGAAAGCGGCGCGTCCGCGCCGAGCAGCGCCAGCGCCCCGTGCGCCGAGGACGCGAGGCACGCGAAAGCCAGCATCAGGACATACGCCGCCGAGGAGCGGCTCCGTCCGGCTGTGTGCATCTGCCCGAGCACGCCGCAGAACAGCACAAGCTCCAGAAGGCCCGCGTACAGGTCGAGCCAGCCCGCGGCCGCGTTCACGTCAAATCCCGGCGGGCCTTGAGCGCCGCCCGTGTCGGCTCCGCCCAGGCGTAGCCCGTCATATACTCGCCGCGATACCGGCTCCGCCCCTCGTGAAGGCCCCGCATCGCGTCGTAGTAGTCGCACCGCACCCGGTCGGGCAGGATGCCCAGCAGCCCCCGGGGCCTTGCGAGGATGTCCTCGCAGCCGGCGGCTGTCAGGGTGTCGACGAGATCCTTGCGGAGCTGCTTGAAGTAGCTCGTCCGGCCGGACGTCTCCCCCCACAGCGCCGCGATCAGCTCCCGGTTCGGCACGAGCGCGCCGCACCGGTCGACGAGATAGGCCAGAAGCTCCTGCGTCAGCCGATACCGGAACGCGAGCGGCTCCCCGTCCACGAATATGGCGAAGCTACGCCCGCACAAACGGCATGCGCCGCGCTCCGTTCCCGGGGCCGCCGGCGGGTAATTCCGCCGCCGCCGCGGGCAGGGCCGCCGACGAAGGCAGGGCGGCGGGAGGGGCCTCGGACGCCGGGGCCGGCGGGCGGCGCAGATCGGCAAGCTCCGCCCGGACGTTCTCCGGCCGCAGGGGCTTGAGGATGTAGCCCGAGGCGTGCAGGCGCAGCGCGTCGACGCCGTACTCGTCATACGCCGTCGCGAAGATGATGTTGACGTTGGGCCGCACCGCCTTGAGCGCCTTCGCGAGAACAAGCCCGTCCACGCCGGGCATCGCCACGTCAAGAAACGCGACGTCGACGTTCTGCCGGCACGCGTACGAAAGCGCGGCCTCCGGCTCCGTGAAGCCCTCTATGCCCGCTTCCGGCTCGCACTGGCGGATCGCTCTGATTTCACCGTCGACGATGATCGGCTCATCGTCGACTACGATAATATTCATGGGTATTTCGCTTTCTCCGGGACGGGGTTCGCATCATTCGCCGCCCGCTGTCACCGTCGTTCGCCGTTTTCGCGGCCGGGCGGCGCGATTCGTCGTTCGCCGTTTTCGCGGCCGGGCGGCGCGTTTTGGCGTTCGGCGTTTTCGCGGCCGGGCGGCGCGATTTGGCGTTCGGCGTTTTCGCGGCCGGGCGGCGCGTTTTGGCGTCCGGCGTTTTTCCGTCCTTCTCGACCGAGCCGAAGACGCTGTAGTACACGCGCCGGGTCTTCGGAAGGCCGTACAGCATGCCGCCGATGACGCGGCAGCCCGCGTGCTCAAGCTGGCGGTGCAGGGCGCGAACGGAGCCTGCCCGGTCAGAGCCGGAGGCGACCGCCACGACGACGGCGTCGACGCACCTGCCGACGTCCGAGACGGGCGTCATATCGCTCGCGCTGACGATCACATAGCCGAACCGCTCCTCGAGCAGGTTCACCAGCTCGGCGAAGCTCTCCGGCCGGAAGCAGGTCTGATCCATGAGCGCGGGCTGGCGCGTCCTGCCCGCGTCGCCGCCGGACACGTAGGGCCTGCCGAGGTTCAGGAAGGACAGGGATTTGATGGTGAGCAGGCAGGTCTGTGTCTTGAGCTCCTCGCCGACGACGAGCCTGTCCATGATGCCGGCGCGGGCGTAGCGGTCGAGGTCGATGAAGACCGCCTTCCGGCCCGTCTCGGTGAGCGCCGCCGCGAGCGAGGCCGCCGCCCGGGCGCGCTGGTTGCCGTCGTCCTCGTCGCCGTTTACGCCGGCGATGAGGATGGAGCGGATGCGGCCCCGGCCCCTGTCCAGGATGCAGGAGCGCAGCCGGCGCAGACAGTCGAGGTTCGTCTCGTCCGACATGAGCAGCCCCTGCAGACGCGCCGTCGCGTCGCTGTCGGCGTAGTAGCCGCTGAGGTCGCCGTCGTGCTTTTTCTCGAAGAGGCCGCCGAACGTCTCGAGGCCGAGGTGCGTCTCCACGTCGCCCGGCGTGACGAGCCGCGCGCTGAAGAGGAACCGCAGCACCCGGAGGCCCACGCCGAATATGACCGTGAGTATCCCGACGAGAACGCCCATCACGACGGGGCTTACCGCGGGCTTATCCGGGAACCGGGCGCTCTCCACCGTCTGGACGACGCCCGAGCCGAAGAAGTCCGTGATTCTGTCGGTGCCGACCTCGAGCAGCGTATTCGCGTACCACTGCGTCTCCCGCTGCTTGTTGTGGCTGACCGTGATGTTTATGATATGCGAGCTGGGCACGCTCTCGATCGTGACGCGATCGAGAAAATCACTGTACGTCTCGTCAATGTCCAGCTTCTCGATGGTCGCCTCGATCACGGGCCGGGAGCCGAGGATCTCCACGCAGTCGTCCATCATCAGATAGCCCGCCTCGATCTGCTCGTAGGTGAGCGCGTCGCTGCCCGTGCTGATATATATGCTCGCCATGGATTCATAGCGCACGCCGACGAACCAGAACAGCACGCCGAACCCGACCGCCGCGAGCAGAGCGATCACGATGAGCCTGAAGCGGTTGTCCGTGACCGCGTAATACAGCTCCCGCAGGTCGACGGTGTGCTCTCTCGGCAAAAGCGCGAGGTCGTTCGGGTCGTTCGGATTGGAATGTGGTTGCATAGCTTATTATCTCCTCATTTGGATGGTCGTCAACCGGCGTCTCGCGCCGATCAGGCGTCGATCAGCCCGAGCGCCCGCAGATACGCGCGCACGTAAGGATCGACGACGGAGACGTTGAACGTGTGGCTCATGCCCTCCACCACGTTGAATTCGACCGACACGCCGAGCGCCGTGAGCGCGTCATACAGAAGCGCGGAGACCTCGATGGGCACGGTCGTGTCCGCGTCGCCGTGGATGATGAGGACGGACGGCAGCCTGTCCGTCACGTTCTCGAGCACGTCGACCTTCGCAAGCTCCGTGTACACATCGCCGTCCGCGACGCCGTCGAACACCTCCGGGTGGGCGAGAAAATACGCCGAGAGCGTGCTCGGGACGTTCTCGAGCATATACGCGAGGCTGGCCGGGCCGGCCATGTCGATGAGTCCGGCCAGCGTATACCCCGCGCCGGTCTGTTCGACGGCGCTCTCCGCCGCCCGCGCCGCGAGGTGCGCCCCGGAGCTTACGCCCATGAATACGACACGGGCCGTGTCGATCTGGTATTTCTGCGCGTTTTTGCACAGGTACTGCGCCGCGTCGAGCACGCACCGCGCCTGCTCCGCGATCGTCGCCTCCGGCCCGAGCGTGTAGTCGATCGTGGCGACGGTCAGCCCCTCGGCGGCGTACATCTCGAGCGCGTCGCTCATGTCGCTCCGGGAGCCGGACGTATAGCTGCCGCCGTGCACGCACAGAAGCAGCGGCTTCGGC
>CAJOFW010000010.1:0-29312 GCA_905234005.1 uncultured Oscillospiraceae bacterium | reverse complement strand
GAACCTCCGCCTCGGCGGAGCCGTAAGACACGTCCGTAAACGAGACGGTCGCGCCCGAGCCGTTCAGCCCGCCGCACCCGGCGGCCGCCGCCGTGAGCAGCGCCGCCAGCAGCACGGCGGCGATAAGCCGGCGGCGGTTCCCGGCGGCGATATGCCTGTTTGCGCTGTTCTTCATGTCATCTGCCTCCTTCTGTCCGCGTCCTCGAGCTGAAGACCGATCCACATACCGAAGCCCACGGCGTAGGAGCTTGCGAACGCCGTCTCGCTCGAGCTTGCGATGAAGAGGTACCCGAGCAGCACGAGCGCCGAGGCGTAGCCGCAGGCGTTGACGCGGCCAATGCGGAGCACGCGCCGGACGTGACCGGCAAGCGCCGCGATGTAGAAGCCAAGCCCCAGCACGCCGGTCTCCGCGAGGAGCATCGGCCAGAACGTGTCGGCGATGAACGCGTAATACGTCGGCGACAGCCCCCACACGGCGTCGATATGGTAGATGTAGTAGACCGGCGAATACGGCATCACCGAAAACGCCGTAGCGAACGTCGCGAAGCCGGCGCCGAACGGGAAGTAATCCCGGGCGATCAGAAGCGCCGTGCTCTGCAGGATATCACGCGGCGTCGTGAACGTCGTGTTCGCGTAGTACTCGATGAACTGTCTCGCGGTCGCGGCGGCCATCACGACGATGAGCACCGACCAGGCGAGCACGCCGGGGTTTCGCCGCCGGACGCATATGGTCAGGTAGATGAACACGATCATGATCACCGCGCCGAACGCCTTGTAGCGCAGCGTACTCGCCATGATCGCGAGCGTCATGAGAAGGTACGGCAGCACCCGCCGCCCGCAGTACTGGTACAGGCGGACGTACACCGCCGCCATGAGCACCATGATCTCGGCGAGGATCGTATAGACCGAGAACACGAGCTTCACGGAGTGGAGCACGCCGAGACGCACCTCGCCGTGGGAGATCGCCCCGGTCAGCACGTCGAACATCGCGAACACGAACAGCACCGCCGTGACCGGCCGGAACGCGTTCCAGACCGCCCGGGCCGCCCTGTCCATGTCGAAGCCGCGAAACAGCATCCGAACCGCCGATACACCGAGGAAGAACTTCACGAGGGCGAACAGGTCAAGCACCGTGTTGACCGCCGGCATATACCGGTTTACGACCGTCCCCACAAGCCCGCACAGCGCAAACAGCGCGAGAAAGACGATCGTCAGCACCCGCGAGTGATCGCTCCGAAGCCGTGAGCCGGTTTTGCGGAGCGAGAACAGAACGAGCGGGATCGCCGACGCCGCGAACAGCTCGTCGAAGTAGCCCCACATCGGCGATACGTACTGATCCAGCAGGTCGTTTCCGAGAAACAGCGCGAGCAGCAGCACAAGCCCGGCGTTCCGGGCGTAGATGACGAGCCGGTCGGCCTTATCCCTCGACATAGCGCATGACCATATCCCCCAGATCGCCGAAGGTCTCGACGCTTCGAAGCTCCCGCGCCGGGATCGTCAGCCCGAACAGCTCCTCGATGCGGTCAAGCATCGCGAGCGATTCCATTGAGGAGATGCCCAGCTCGTCCACCATCCGCGTATCGCGTGTGATCGGCTCGTCCGGGCAGAGGATATCGTCCAAAATCTCGAGGATTCCCTTTTCCACGGTCTGTCTGTCCATATAATTCCCTCCGGTTATACTGATTCTGTCCGGCCGCGGCGCAGGAGCTTTCCCGTCGCGGTGCGCGGGAGCGGCTCTGCGCGCAGGCGGATGTCGCGTATCTGCATATAGGTCGGCACGGCGGGGTTATAGTCCCTCCGCACCGCCTCCGCCGCCGCGTCGGGATCCGCCCCCGGCTCGGGGACGATTTCCAGAACGAGGCGGTCGTCCTCGGCGAACAGCTCCGATTCGGCGACGCCGCCGAG
Source organism: uncultured Oscillospiraceae bacterium (assembly GCA_905234005.1). Taxonomy (GTDB): domain Bacteria; phylum Bacillota; class Clostridia; order Oscillospirales; family Oscillospiraceae; genus CAJOIG01. The sequence goes on along the minus strand of CAJOFW010000010.1, from coordinate 27,407 downwards.
GGCGGCGATTTTCGCCTCGACCTCCTCCGGGCTGATGTTCTCGCCGTTCGAGAGGATGATGAGGTTCTTTTTCCGGCCCGTGAGGTAGAGATACCCGTCCGCGTCGGCGCGGGCGAGGTCGCCGGTGTGGTACCAGCCGTCCCGCAGCGTCTCGGCCGTGAGCGCGTCGTCGCCGCAGTAGCCCGCCATGACGGGCGTTCCCCGGATGAGAAGCTCCCCGTCCTCGATGCGTATCTCCACGCAGGGGACGGGCCGCCCGATGCTGCCGGGACGCTCCGGCGTCATGCGTCCGCACGCGCCCATGGCGCAGGTCTCGGTCGCGCCGTAGACCTGTATGACCGCGACGCCCGCCCGCTCAAACGTCTCCGCCATCGCCGGGGAGAACGCCGCGGCGCCGGGGAATATCTCGCGCAGGGCCCAGCCGAGACGTTCCTGATCCCAGCCGTGGCGCTCGAGCCGCTTCATGAGCATATCGGCCATGGCCGGCACGAGGAACACGGCGTTCGGCCTGAGCTTCTCGAGACAGCGCAGAAGCCGCCGCGCCTGACCGATGCACAGCGTCCGCTCCGAACGCATGACGTTCAGCGCGAGGACGATGCCGCCGACGTGGTGAAACGGCAGGATGACAAGCGCCGAGCCCGGCCCTTCCGCGAACGGCTTTTCCGTGCTCGCGCAAAACGCCGCGTGCGTGTGGACGACGGCCTTCTTCCGTCCGGTCGTCCCGGACGTGAACAGCACCGCCGCCGCGTCGGGCGGCAGGGGCACGGTCCGCGCCGCCCGGCCGCCGCCCTCACGGACAAGCCGCAGAGACGGCGAGCCGTCCGGCCCGGTCTCCGTCAGAAGACACGGGATATCGAGCGCGGCGGCGGCCTGCGCCGCGTCGGACGCGTGGTCGGCGTCGCACACGATCGCCTCGAAGCCGGTCTGCGTCCCGGCCTCGACGACCTCCGGCGCGCCAAGCTCCGCGCTCAGGCAGACGGCGACGCCGCCGCCCTCGGCGACCGCGCCGAAGCACACGAGCCACGGGTAGCCGTTTTCGGCGAAAATCGCGGCCCGCCGCCCGGTAAGACAACGCGCCTCCGGCGACGCGGCCATCGCCGCGATATCGCCGAAATACCGCCCGCCGGTCACGTCGACCGGCGCCGCGCCGTCCAGATACCGGACGAGGACGGCGTTTTCCTTCGCCGCGCAGACGGCGCGCAGAAGCTCTCTCAGTGTTTCCATATCTTATCTCTCCGCTTTGCCGCGGCGGCGGTCTGCGTAAAGCCGCTTGCCGGCGTCGATGCCCTTGACGACGGCGAGGACGAACGCGAGCCGCAGCACGAACACGATGACCGTACACAGCAGCCTCCGCCCCCCGAGCAGCCCCTCGAGCCGGTACCAGGGCACGATCTGCCCCTCGTAGCCGTGGACGAGGATAATCATGAACGAGTTGAGGCCGACGGTCTCAACGGCGGCCGTGAGCCGGCCCGTGACACGCGTTTTGACCCACGCCATGAGCCGCATGAGCAGAAATCCGATGCACCCGGCGGCGAGCAGGTCGACCGGCCCGAGCCTCCAGCGGCAGTTGGCGAAGTTGATCTGTCCGAACGCCAGCGACACGGCGATCGCGAGCAGCATCAGCGCGTACGCCCACCAGGGAAGCTTTTTCTCCAGGAGCTTCCGCTTGCGTATCTCCGCCCCGGCGGCGAGGTAGCCGACGACGCACAGCACGACGGGGATCTCGAACATCCACCGCTCACGCCACATCCCGAGGCCGCAGCCGACGAGCACGCAGAGCGTGATCATGGCGGCGCGGAAGCGTGTATCCTTCCGCTGCTCGATCGCGTTCAGGATGACCCAGCCGACGGCGAGCGAGAACGGGTACCAGTAGATGCGGACCGACTCCGTCGGGATGCCGAACAGCGTGCCGCCGCCGTTGTGGTTCAGCACGAGCAGATACGTCAGCACGAGGTTGCCGCCGTGCTCCGTAAACGGCCGGTGCTCGATGACGGCGAGCGCGAGCTTCGTCAGCACGATCAGGGCCGACGCGATATAGTACGGCACGATCAGCATCGTGACCTGATTTTTCAGACACTGGCGCGGCTTCCGGCGGAAGTAGCCGTAGCCGCTCTCCAGAAAGAACATCGCCATAAGCCCCGCGCCGACCACGTCGACCCAGCCCGCAAACAGCCCGCCGCCGGCCTGTCCGAGTGTGACGACCCCGAAGAGATTGGCCGAGTGCATCAGGAGGACGAGCAGGATGCCGACGCCGCGGTCGAGGTTGAAGTAACCGAGCGTGCCCGGCTTCACAGCGGATGCTTTTTCCATCGTTTTCTCCTTTCTTCGGCTGATACGGCCGGAGGATGGCCTTGCGGCCCGGTCATTTGCGGCCCGGTCATTCCCCGCGCCGGATGCCGAGCGCGCCCACAAGCCGCCCGCGCATGAGCCACACGACCGCCGCCGCCGCCGCGATGACGGCGTAGCGCACATAGCCGAGCCGGTACACGAGCAGCATGACAAACGTCGCGGCGAGAACGCCGAGGCTTAAGAGCATCAGCGCCCGGCCCCGGAAGATCGGCGCTTCGACGCCGTGCCTCCGGCAGGCGCGGAGCATATAGACGTAGTGCCACAGCGCGATGAGCGCGTAGCATACGAGCGTCGTCCACCCGGCGGCGATGTAGCCGTACAGCCGGATGAAGACCGCGTTGAGCACGACGTTCAGCCCCGCCCCGGCCACGGTGATGAGGCTCACAAACCGCGTCTCGCCGAGGTACATCTCGACGTTCGCGAAGATCATGTAGGTGAAGATGAAGAACACGCTCGCGGACACCGGCGGGATGATCCACTGCGCCTCCACATAGTCGCCGGTCGCGAGGATGCGTATGATATCCGGCGCGAACGCGGTCAGGGCGACGGTGCCGAGGGCGACGAGCACGCACAGGTTCAGCGCCTGACGGCCCAGCTCCCGGTGGTTTTTCTCCTTGAGCCGCCGGTACATCCACGGGTTGAACGAGCCGTTGATGCCCGATACGACGAGCAGGCTCAGCGTCGCGGCGGTGTAGGCGACGTTGTAGACGCCGGCGTCCGCCGTGCCCGTGTAGTAGTTGATCATGATGCTGTCGGCGCGGTTTAACAGCGTCTGGGACATATGATACAGCACGAGCGGGAGATTGAACGTGAACGCGAATTTCCAGTATTTCGCGTCGTAGAACTTCCGGCCCCGGTACAGAAGCCAGAACAGGAAGAAGCACCCGAACACGCCCTGGAAGCCGGCTATGGAGATGATCCGCGCCTCCGCCCGGTACTGCGTATGCAGCACGGCGGCGATGGCGACGACCGGGTACAGCACGCTGTACAAAAGCATCACGACCGTCGGCCGCCGGTAGCGGAAGTCGTAGCGGTTGCGGTTGATCCAGAGGTACAGCGGCGGGTTGAAGATCAGCTCGATGAACATGAACAGCATCACGAACGAGCTCAGCCCCGTCAGCGCGTCGATCTGCGGCCGGAGCAGCAGATACACGCCGGCCCAGCAGAGCGTCATCGTGACGGCGAGGCCCGCCGAGGCGGAGGTGAAGCCGTCCTTGTCGTGCTCGAAGCGGATGAGGCCGTTGTTCAGCCCCTCGTTCTGGACGTTCAGCGAGGTGATGATGAGGAATATCTCAAACCACGCGAGGTAGACGCTGCACAGGCCGTACTCCCCGGTCGTGAGCAGGCGCGTAAAAATCGGCGTCGTGATGACGGACGCCCCGCGCTGGGCGACGTTGCAGAACGTGTGCCACAGCGCCGTCTTCTTCACGTCGGAGAGCGACGCGTACTTATCCCGAAGCGATTTCAGCACGTTCATATCTCCCCCGCCGTCGTCACGATCAAGGCCGCGTTTCGCGCCGCCGTCACAGCCGAACCTCGACGAGCTTGTGGCCCGATACGCGCTGCTCCACGGGCGGCAGCGTCATATAGTCGCCGAATTTGCCCTCCAGCATCTCGTCCCAGGCGCGGGGGATGGGGAATTTGTCGTTTTCAAACGGCGCGTACGTCAGGTCGTCGTAGTACGACCGGGGGAACGTCTCCCGGCCCCGGGTGTCGGAGATGAACATGCTCATAAGCCCCGTATCCGTGCCGTTATACCGCGTCATGATCCCCTCGACCTTCTTATACAGCCATTCCATCGGGAAAAGCCCCGTCAGAAACCGGAACAGCCGCACGGCCGCCCCCCGCAGGCCCGAGCGGCCCGCCGTGCCGAGGAAGCGATAGCGCAGCACCGCGTACCAGCGGCGGTAGGCGCGGCGCTGGCGCAGGCGGAGGCGTTCGTCCTCCGGGACGTGGTCGACGGGGAAGACGTCGATGAACACGCCCTGGTGCATATCCCTGTCGGCGAAGAATATCTCCCGGAAAACCGTGCCGTTCACGCGGATCTTGTCGTACGGGTAGTAGTAGTTTTTGTCGGTATAGTGGGACTGATAGAAAAACCGCCCGTCCAGCTCCGTCGCGCAGATTTCGCGCAGGCGGTCGAAATCCTCCGCGGCATGGCGATGTCCACATCGTCGTCCCACGGGATGAAGCCCTTGTGCCGGATGGCGCCGAGAAGCGTGCCGTAGCCGAGACAGTAGCGCAGTCCGTGCGCGGCGCAGAGCCTGTCCACCTCGCGCAGAACCGAAAGCTCCAGCTCCCGCACGCCGCGCAGCTCCTCCTCCGTCATGTTGTAGAGTTCCATAGCGTAAATGCCTGCCTTGTTTTGGTTCTTAGCTCTTAGCTCTTAGTTCTTAGTTCTTAGTTCGTAGTTCGTAGTTTTTGGCGGGGGGGAGAAGTAGTCGGCGATTTGTTCGTCGGCGATTTTTCGCAGGGTGTCCGCCGCGCCGCCCGCCGCGGCGTCGGGCGCGGACACGAACGCCCGGTAGAACGAGACGGTCTTCTCCACGGCCGTGTCCATGTGCCAGCGCGGCCGCCAGCCGACGGCGGCGCGGATGAGCGAGCTGTCGAGCTTCAGAAACGTCGCCTCGTGCGGCCCGCCGTCCGGGACGTGCTCCCATCTCGCGTCCCCCCACGCCGCGCAGAAGAGATCGGCCAGAGCGCCGGTCGTGACGCAGTCGCAGTCGTCCGGGCCGACGTTGTAGCAGCCGGCGAGGGCGGCGTCGTCATATTGCGCCGCGGCGAGGGCGAGGTACGCGGTCAGCGGCTCCAGAACGTGCTGAAACGGCCTCGTCGAATCGGGATTGCGCACGATGATCGTATCGCCCCGGGCCGCCGTGCGGACGCAGTCGGGTATGATGCGGTCGGGGGCGAAGTCGCCGCCGCCGATGACGTTCCCCGCCCGCGCCGTGGACGCCGCCACGCCCATCGCCGCGAAGAACGCGTTCGTATAGCTGTGCGTCACCAGCTCGGAGCAGGATTTGCTGTTCGAGTATGGGTCGAAGCCGTCGAGCGGGTCGATCTCGCGGTAGCCGTAGTGCCACTCGCGGTTTTGATAGACCTTGTCGGTCGTGACGTTCAGAAACGACCGCACGCCGCCGTGGACGCGGACGCACTCGCAGAGGTTCACGGTGCCCATCACGTTCGTCTCGTAGGTGTACCGGGGATCTCTGTACGACGCCCGCACGATCGGCTGCGCGGCGAGGTGCAGCACGATCTCCGGCTCCGCCGCGCCGAACGCCCGGCTCAGCGCGTCATAGTCCCGCACGTCGCCGATGACGGACTGTACGCAGTCGTCGAGCCGCATGGCCCGCCAGAGGCTCGGCTCCGTCGGCGGCTCGAGCGAATAGCCCGTCACCGCCGCGCCGAAGCCCGCGAGCATATGGCACAGCCACGAGCCCTTGAACCCCGTGTGCCCGGTGACGAACACGCGTTTTCCCGCGTAGAACCGGGCAAGGGCGGCGTAGTCGGTGTAGTCCGTCATGCGCCCAGCGCCCCCTTGATCGTGTCCGCCATGTATGTAAGCCGCGCCTCGTCCATGCCGGGGTACACGCCGATCCAGAACGAGTCGCGCATGATGCGGTCGGTATTTTCAAGGCCGCCGCTGACGCGGTAGCCGGTTCCGGCTTTTCGCATGAGATCGAAGCACGGATGCCGCGTGAGATTGCCCGCGAACAGCATCCTCGTCTGCACGCCGGCGCTCTCGAGCGAGCGCACAAGCCCGTCGCGGCTGACGCCCTCGCGGCAGGTGATGAGAAAGCCGAACCAGCTCGGGTCGGAGCGCGGCGCGGCCTCGGGCAGGATGAGCCGGTCGGCGGCGTCTTCCAGAAGCGAGCGCAGAAGCCGGAAATTCTCCCGCCGCCGCGCCGTGAAGCCGGGCAGCTTGTCGAGCTGGGCGCAGCCGATCGCGGCCTGCATATCGGTCGCCTTGAGGTTGTAGCCGAAGTGGGCGTAGACGTATTTGTGGTCGTAGCCCCGCGGCAGCTCGCCGAACTGTCCGTCGAAGCGGTGGCCGCAGCGGTTGTCCTGCCCCGGCTCGCACGAGCAGTCGCGGCCCCAGTCGCGCAGGGAGCGGACGATGCGGCCGAGCAGCGGATTGCTCGTGTACACGGCCCCGCCCTCGCCCATCGTCATGTGGTGCGGGGGGTAGAACGACGACGTGCCGAGGTCGCCGACCGAGCCGGTCAGCCGCTTTACGCCGTCCAGCTCGTACTCCGAGCCGAGGGCGTCGCAGTTGTCCTCGATGAGCCACAGGCCGTGCCTGTCGCAGAAATCGCGCACGGCGGCGAGGTCGAACGGGTTGCCGAGCGTATGCGCGCACATGACGGCCTTCGTCCGGGGCGACAGCGCCGCCTCGAGCCGCGTCACGTCGAGGTTGTACTGCGGGATCGTCACGTCGATGAAAACGGGCGCCGCGCCGTACTGGATGATCGGCGCGACGGTCGTCGGAAAGCCGGCGGCGACGGTGATGACCTCGTCGCCGGGCAGAACGCGCCGGTCGCCGAGCAGCGGCGACGTGAGCGCCATGAACGCGAGAAGGTTCGCGGAGGAGCCGGAATTCGTGAGAGCGCAGAACCGCACGCCGAGGTATTCGGCGAGCCGCCGCTCAAACTCCCGCGTATACCGCCCCGCCGTCAGCCAGAACTCGAGCGACGCGTCGACAAGGTTCGTCATCTCCGCCGCGTCGTACACGCGGCCGGCGTACCGGACGGGGTCGCCGGGCCGGAACGCGTTGTCCCCGCCGTGATACGTCTCGCAGTAGACCCGGACAGCCTTCAAAAGCTCCTCCCGGGCCTCCCGCTCCGTCATTCCCTCAAACATCGGATATCCTCTCTCTCATTTTTGCCGGAAACCGCGCTTTTCGGCAAAAATACCTTCGGGCGAGCCTGGGCGAGCCCCTCGCGCCGACCAAACCCGGCAAAGCCGGGTGCGATAAGCGCGAGTAACCCTCGTCTGTGAAGCGGATGCTTCACAGACGAATCTTTTACCACTTTTTCCACGGCGCGTCGCCGCTGGCCCATATGCGCTCCAGCACGCGTTTTTCGCGCAGGGTATCCATGCACTGCCAGAAGCCCTCGTGCTGGTAGCTCATCAGCTCGCCCTCCTCGGCGAGGCGTTCGAGCGGCTCCTGCTCGAAGACCGTGTCGTCGCCCTCGATGTAGTCGAAGATGGCGGGGTTCAGCACCATGTACCCGGCGTTTATGAGGCTGCCGTCGTTGCGGTTCTTCTCGCGGAAGGAGCGGACGGCGTTGTCGCCGCCGACGTTGATGACGCCCTTCTGCTGCTCCAGCTTGACCGAGGTCAGCGTCGCGATCTTGCCCTTGCGGCGGTGGTATTCGAGGAGCTTGTTCATGTCGACGTCGCACACGCCGTCGCCGTAGGTCATCATGAACGTCTCGTCCCCGATCAGGGGCTGCACGCGTTTGATGCGGCCGCCGGTCATCGTGTTGAGGCCGGTGTCGACGACCGTCACCCGCCACGGGTCGAAGCTGCCCTGGTGGTAGGTGACGGAGCAGCCTTCGGTGAAGTCGAAGGTCACGTCCGAGCTGTGCAGGTAGTAGTTCGCGAACCAGTCCTTGATGAGGTGCTGCTTGTAGCCGGCGCAGACGATGAAATCGTTGAAGCCGTAGTGGGAATATTCCTTCATGATGTGCCACAGGATCGGCATTCCGCCGATCTCTATGAGCGGCTTGGGCTTGATCTCGCTCTCCTCGGCGATCCTTGTGCCCCAGCCGCCGGCCAGCAATACGACCTTCATGGGCGGCAGTCTCCTTCCGTCATGTATCCCGGGCGCGGCGCGTCACGCGTTTTCGGCGCTCTGCGCGGCAAGGTTTTCGGCGACGATCTCCTCGCCGGTTTTATCGCGGAGCTGCTCGCGGGAGGCGTCGCTCAGGCCGTCGCTGACGGCGGCGGCGAGGTCGCAGGTGCTGCACGCGTCCAGCTCCTCCTTCGTGACGAGACCGTCCCGGTAGCGGCGGCAGATCTCGTTTTCGTACATGCTGTATTTCTTTCCGGGGCGCAGCTTGTGGCGCAGCACCCACCACGCCGGCTTCCAGATGTACTTGTGCATCGCGGGCGACACCGAGCCGATCATCCAGCACTGCCTGTCGCAGGATCGCACCTTTTGCCGCACCGCCTCGGCCTCGGGGCTGTTCCACAGCTCGTCCCACGTCTGCGTGTTGAGGTTGCCCATGACCTCCTTGTCCTTCGTGCCGTTGCAGGGCATGACGTCGCCGTAGGGGTCGATGAAGAACGTGTCGAAGCTCATGTCGCAGGGCAGGAGCCGCGGCTGGCCGTAGATGTAGTTGATAAGCCCGTGGTTGAAGTACGCCCGGAACCACTTCTTCGGGCTGTTTGACTTGAGAAGCTCGTTCACGAGCGCCTCGAAGTGCCCGGCGACCATCGGCCGGTCGTGGATGATGTTCTTCGCCTCGACGAAATAGAAGCTGTTGTGCAGGCTCGCCGTGGCAAACTCCATGCCCAGCTCGTCCGAGATCTTATAGAGCGGCACGAGGTCGGGGGCGTTCCTGTCCTGGACGGTCATGCCGAAGCCGACGTCCTTCATGCCCATGTCCACGAGCCTTTTGAGCGTGCCGTAGCCGCGCTGGAAGCCGTTTTCGAGGCCGCGGATGGCGTTGTTCGTCTCCTCCAGCCCCTCGATGGATATGCGGATGCCGACCTGCGGGAATTCCTCGCACAGCGCGATGATCCGGTCGGTGAAGAAGCCGTTCGTCGATATGACGATGCGGTCGGATTTTTTATAAAGCTCCCGGACGATGTCCGCCAGATCGGCGCGGATGAACGGCTCGCCGCCGGTGATGTTCGTGAAGTACATCGGCGGCAGCTTCGCGATCGTCTCGAGCGTCAGCTCCTCCTCGGGCTTCGAGGGGGCCTTGTAGCGGTTGCACATCGAGCACCGGGCGTTGCAGCGGTACGTCACGATGACCGTGCCGTTGAGCTTCTTCTGCGGCGCATTGTTTTGTTTTGTATCGGCAGCGACCATGGCGCTCACTCCTCGCCTGTATAGATTTTCATGAGCTTTTCGACGTATTCGTCGGCGGTGTCAAACCGCCTTTCGGCGCAGATACGCGCCATCGCCCCGGTTCGCGCCGGGTCGTCCCACAGCGTTCGGAGCGACAAAGTGAGCGCGTCCGCGTCGCCGGGGGGAAACAGCGCCCCGGTCGGGCGGGAGCCCGTGTCGATCAGCTCCGGGATGCCGCCGATGTCCGCGCCGAGCACCGGCGTGCCGAGAAGCTGCGACTCCATGACGGACAGCGGGCAGTTTTCGTACCACTCGGACGGGTACACGCTCAGCCGCGCCCCGGCGATCAGCGCCGTGAGCGCCGCGCCGGACTGAAAACCGACGTTTTGCACGTTCGGCAGACCGGCAAGCTCCCCCTCCAGCGGCCCCGTGCCCGCGAACACGAACGGGATATCGGGCAGCGCCCGGCAGGCCGCCAGCAGCGTACGGATGCCCTTCTCCGCCGAAAACCGGCCGAAGTAGAGGACGTAATCCCCCTTCTCCGCCGTCGGCGGCGTCTGCGGGGCGGTCACGAAGTTGTGCATCGCGACGGTCCTGTCCGCGAACACCGGGTTTTGATCGAGCTTCGTCTTGAGGAACCGGGAGCAGCACACGACCGCGTCGAGGTGTCTGTACACCCCCCGCCCGCGCCAGTACGCGGCCTCCGCCGCGCCGACGAGCGACCGCGCCGCGCTGCCGTGGATGCAGCGCCCCTTCACGCAGCCGCCGAACCGGCCCGTGAGACAGCGCTCGCACACCGTCCCCGCGCCGGGGTTATAGAGCATGTGGTTCGGGCACACGAGCTGGTAGTCGTGCGCCGTGTAGACGATGCGGCAGGGCCGGCCCGTCTCCTCGCGCCAGCGGACGATCTCGAGGATGACCGACGGCGTGAGCTGGTAGTTGAAGTTGTTTAAGTGGCACACGTCGGGCCGGAAGTCGTCGAGCACGAGGCGGAGCTTTTCCCGCGCCTCGGCGCTGTAGATCGTCCGCACCGGGTACGTGAGCTTTGAGAGCTTCGACCCGCCGTGGAAATCCATATCGGACGTGTACGCCCCGACGGCGTTGCCGACGAGGCGGCCGGCGTGCTCCATGCCGAAATACTGTACCTCGTCGCCCCGGCGGGCAAGGCATTTTCCCAGCTCGAAGATATACGTCTCGCTGCCGCCGTTCGGGTAGAGGAATTTGTTGATGATGAGTACCTTCACGCCGTGCCCTCCGGCGGCGTCTGCCCGCGATAGACCGCGAGCGTCCTGTCCGCCACGTCGTCCCACTTGTATTTTTCGGTGATGTACGCCGCCGCCCCGGCCCGGTACCGCCGCACGGCGGACGCGTCGTCGCAGAGCCATTGCAGCCTGTCCCGAAGATCGTCCGTGTCCCCGCGCCGGAACGTGACGGCGTGGTCGCCGACGACGGCGGCGCACTCGGGGATGTCGCTCGTGAGGCAGCAGCAGCCGTAGCTCATGGCCTCGAGCAGGCTCAGCGGCATGCCCTCGAGGTCGCTGGGCAGGCAGTATACATACGCGTTGCTGTAAAGCTCCTCGAGCGTCCGCCCCTGCACAAAGCCGGTCAGAAGGACGCGGTCGTCCTGACGTGCCAGCGCCTCGATCTGTCCGACGAAATCGTCCGTGTCGGAGCTGCCCCCGGCGATCACAAGGCGCTTGTCCGTCTTCACGTCCCGGAACGCCCGCAGCAGGTACAGAAGCCCCTTCTCCGGCACGAGCCGCCCGAGAAAGAGGATGTACCCGTCCGTCCCGAGGCCGTACGTCCGGGCGATCTCCTCCGCCGGACGGGGGAGGGCCGGGCTTGCGCCGTTCGGGATGAGGACGGTCTTCCGGCCGTAGGTCTCGAGGAAGTACCGCCGCACGCTCTCGGAGAGCACGATGATGCTGTGGGCGTGGCGGACGGCGGCGTGCTCGCCCATGCGGATGTAGGCGGTGGCGAGGCGGCCCCACTTCGCCCGCATATGGTCAAGGCCGTGCACCGTGACGACGACACGCTTGCCCAGAAGCCGGGGCAGCCAGCACAGAAACGCCGGGCCTTCGGCGTGGATGTGCACGACGTCGTAAGGCCCGAACGCCGCCCGGAGCGTGCCGGACAGCGACGAGGTCAGCGCGGCGAGGCCGCGCCGGTTCACGGTGAACACGTTGACGAGCCGGACGCCCTCGTACACGTCCGGTATGTCCGCGTCAAAGTCCCGGCCGCTGACGTGGTGTCCGCGCCGGTTGAAGCAGGTGACGCTGTGTCCGCGCCGTACGAACCGCGTGCTCAGCTCCTCCACAACGACCTCGACCCCGCCCTCCCGGGAGGGGACGCGCTTGTGACCGAGCATCGCGATCCGCAGTGATTTTTTCTGTGCCATGTCCTGTGCCATGGTAGCCTCGCTTCCATACGCCGGACGGTCGTTGTCCGGCCGACGCGGCCGCATCACGCCGCGTGTAAATCTGTGTTCATATCATTCATTCCAGTTTACCACATCGCCGCCGCGAAATGGTTACAAAAAATGAAACCGATGCGATTTTCCGTAAAATTTACATGAACTGTCAAACAAGAGCGCCCCCGGGCGGCGCCGTTTGGGCAACCCGTCACAGGCCCCGCTCCTTTTTGAGAAGGCGGATGTCCCGCCCGACGAACGGCACGTCCTGGTATTCGCCCCGCAGCCGGGAGCAGATCTGCGGCGTGTAGACGCGCTCGAGTCCGTCCATGGTCAGGTTCGTGCTGACGATGGTCTTGCGGCTGCGCATGAGGCGGGTGTTGATGAGCGTGTACAGGGCGCTCTTCGTAAACTCCGTGACCATCTCCGTGCCGAGATCGTCGAGAATCAAAAGGTCGCATTCGAGAAGCCGCCGCACCGCGCCGTCCGCCTCCCCGCCGCCCCGGAAGCGCTGCTCCTCGAACGCGCCGAGGGCGGAGACCGCCGTCTCGTACACGACGGAGAAGCCCTTCTCCGATACGACCCGGGCGATGCACGCCGACAGAAACGTCTTCCCGAGGCCGGTGCCGCCCCGGAACAGCAGGTTCACGGAGCCGTCGCCGAAGCTCTCGGCGTACCGGCGGCATATGTTGTAGACGGTCTCCATCTGCCGCCGGGCCGACCGCGTCGCGCCGGGGGCGGGGGTGTCGTCGTAATACGTCAGGTCGAAGCGCTCAAAGCTCTCGTCGCCGAGCGTCAGAAGCGCCGAGAGCGCCTTCGCCCGCTGCTTATCGTAGAGCTTCATGAGGCATTCGCAGGGCCGCCCGTCCACGTAGCCCGTGTCGCGGCATTTCGGGCACGACCACGCGCCGTCGAGCCAGTCGGACGGCCAGCCGTTTTCGACGAGCGTCTCCGCCTTTTTCTCTCTCAGCTCCATGCTCTCGGCGAGGATGTCCTCGGGCCTTCGCCCCTCGCCCAGGGCGGCGGCGGCAAACTCCGCGATAAGATTCACAAGCGCCGTGTCGATGTCGCGCAGGGCGGGGGCGCGGCCGTAGGCGATGCGGCGGCGGCGTTCGTCCTCGTCCAGCGCGAACCGGCGCTGGCGGTCTTTTTCGGCTCTCGCGAGCGCCAAAAGCTTTCCGTCCATCCGATCACCCCTGCCCGTTCTTCATGCGTTCCATCAGCCGGTCAAGCTGATCCATCGTCCTGTCGTCCTCCCGCGTCGGCGCCGTCACGGACGCCGCCGTCACGTTCGGCGCGGCGGCGGGGACGGTTCGCTTTCCGCCGCGGACGGGCGCCGCGTCGCCGGACTCGATCTCCGCGGGCGTGTGAAGCCCCGCGTCGTGCCAGCTCCGGACGATGGTGTCCATGTAGTTCCACGTCAGCCGGTTCGTCTTCGTGACCGTGCGGTCGTAGGCGATTAAGAGCGCCTCCGGCCCGAAGCCGAGATCGAGCCAGTTGTTTAAGTAGCGCTCCTCCGTCGGGGCGAGACGGCGGCCCGTCAGCCCCATCTCCGCCCGCAGACGGCCGATCGCCTCGCGGCGGCTCTTGTGCTCCCGAAGCCACTGCTCCGCCTGCTCATACGTCAGGATCTCGCGGTTGAACCACTCGTACGCCTGCTTTTCGATGAACGCGAAGCCGACGTTTTTCTCCGGGCCGTATTTCGCGGCGACCTCCTCGCGGCAGTGCTCCACGAGCAGAAGGATGACCTCCGGCGGCAGGGCCAGCTCGTCGTATATGCCGAAGAGCTTCTTGACGTCGGCGGAGGACAGCAGCCTGCCCAGCGTGACCTGCACGGCCTCGACAAGCTCCATGAACGCCCGGCTCTCCATGCTGCGGCGCACGACGTCCTTCGCCTGGTACTCGGGCAGCTCCCGGGAGGGCGGCGCCGCCCTGCCCGCCGCATTGGACGGCCCGGCCGGCCCGGACGAACGCGGCGAACCGTTCCCGCCCGACGGCCCGGCCGCCCGGACGGCCCCGGACGCGTCCGGCGCGTCCTCCCGGGTGAGAAGCCCCATACGGCACAGCCGGTTCGCGGCGGTCTCCACGTCGCGGTCGGAGCGATGCAGCGCCGTGGCGGCGCGGTCGGGATCGAGCACGCCGCCGGCGCGCAGTATATGCAGATACAGCAGCGCGGCGTCCCCGTTGCCGGCCTCGAGCAGGGCGTCGGCGTCCCGGACGGGCACCGAAAGCGCCTCCGCCGGGCGGAGCTTCATTCTGGCGTCATTCATGTTCGGCGTGATTATCCTTGCTTGTCCTGTGTACTGTCGGCGCGTCGCCGGTGCCGGCGCAGCATCGGTGAGCGTATCGCCGGTGCGTATATCATTCTGTCATCTCGGTGAGTATATTATTATATCATCAATCTCCGTCGGATACAACCCGGCCCTGTCGAAATCTTTTAGGCAATACCGCACAATAGGGGTGTGCGGATTGCGCAGACAGATTTTTCGGCAGATGAAACAAAAAACGCAGGGAATACTTTGTGTATTCCCGAGGCTTNNNNTTTGTGCGGTGTTGCCTTTATTCGCCGGTGAACAGCGGGGTGGAGAAGTAGCGCTCCGCCGTGTCGGGCAGGACGGTCACGACGGTTTTGCCCTCGCCGAGCTTTTTGGCGAGCCGGATCGCGGCGGCGACGTTTGTGCCGCTCGATATGCCGGCCATCAGCCCCTCCTCCCGGGCGAGGCGGCGGGCGGTCTCGATCGCCTCGTCGTCGCTGACGACGTAGATGTGGCTGTAGATGTCCCGGTTCAGAATCGCCGGGATCAGCCCGTCGCCGATGCCCATCTGCAGGTGGGTGCCGATGGTGCCGCCGGCGAGGATCGCGGCGTTCTCCGGCTCGACGGCCCAGATCTCGATGTCCGGGTACTGCGCCTTCAGCACCTCGCCGATGCCCGTGAGCGTGCCGCCGGTGCCGATGCCCGAGCAGAAGCCGTCGATCGGCCCGGCGACCTGCTCCATGATCTCGAGCGCCGTGTATTTCTTGTGGGCGAGGGTGTTGTTCGGGTTCTCGAACTGCTGGGGCACGAAGACACGCGGGTCCTCGTCGCGCATCCGAAGCGCCGTCTGCAGGCACTCGTCGATGCACCTGCCGATGTCGCCGTCGTCGTGCACGAGGATGACGTCCGCCCCGTAGTGACGGACGAGCTTGCGCCGCTCCTCGCTCACGGAGTCGGGCATGACGATGACCGTCTTATAGCCCCGCACCGCGCCGACGAGCGCAAGGCCGATGCCCTGGTTGCCGCTCGTCGGCTCGACGATGACCGTGTCGGCGTTTATGAGCCCGGCCCGCTCGGCCTGCCGTATCATGTTGAGCGCCGTGCGCGTCTTGATGGAGCCGCCGACGTTCTGGCCCTCCACCTTCACAAGGATCTCCGCGCTGCCCGGCTCCGGCATCCGGCGCAGGCGCACCATCGGCGTCTTGCCGACGGCGTCGAGGATATTGTCGTAGACCATGAAAATCTCCTGTCGTCTGTTTCGATACGCGGCGGCGCACGGCGAAGCCGCGAAAACGCGGCCGGGGCCGTGGGCGTGAAAATCGCCGTGATTTTATATTTTAACGGAAATACAGCCGTTGCGCAACCTACCGCCGCGGCGGGTTTTCGCTGCGCGGGCGATTGCCGGCGCGGCGGGTTTGCGCCGTCCGGGAGAGCGGAACGCGGCGGCGCGTTTTGCATTTCCCGGGAAAATACGCGAAAGGCACTTGTCTTATTTCCTGTTTTTGTTTATAATGTAATTTGCGCTTTATGTACCCGTATGAGTCGCGCAAGTTCAATCTGGATTGGAGCATCCCCTATGCTCGAGCTTCTGTCCCCCGCCGCGAGCGCGGAGGCCGTGATCGCGGCCGTGCAGAGCGGCGCGGATACCATCTACATCCCGTTCACCGGGCAGGGCATGACGCGGGAGGCCCTGGCCCGCAGTCTGCGATACTGCCGCGTGCGCGGCTGCCGTGCGGCGGTCATGCCCGGCGGCCTCGCGACGGACGACTCCATAAAAACCATCGTCGACCGCGCCGTGTTCGCCGCGAAGCAGGGCGCGGACGCCCTGATCGTCCACGACGTCGGCCTGATCGACGCGCTGCTCGAGACGCTGCCCGACACCCCGCTCTGGGGCGGGACGCGGCTCGGCGTCCACAGCACGGACGCCGCCCTCGCCGCCGCGGCGCTGGGCCTGAAGCGCGTGATCCTGCCGCCGGAGCTGAGCCGGGAGGAGATCGAGAGCATCGCCCGCCGCGTTCCGATCGAGACGGCGGTCTGCGTCCACGGGCCGCTGTGCGTGTCGTACATGGGCCAGTGCGCCCTGAGCGCGATGGACGACGACGCGAAGAGCGACGGCGTGCTCGCCTGCCCGGAGCCGTGCCGGGCGCGCTTCTCCCTCGGCGGGCGGATGGACGACCGGCCCCTGTCCATGCCCGACGCCTGTCTCATCGACCACATCCGCGAGCTGGACGTGTCCGGCGCGGACGCCGCCGTCATCCTCGGCACGGGCCGCCGCCCCGAATACACGGCCTTCGTGACCGGCCTCTACAGCCGCGCCATCCGCGAAAACGTCTATCCCACCCGTGAGGAGCGCGAACGCCTCGGCGACCTGTTCGCCCCCGCCGGACTCACGGACGAATACTACACCGGCGAGCCCGTCCGCCCCGGCCCCGTCGGCGCCGGCGACACCGACCGCGCCGCCGCCCGCGCCCTCGCGGAGATACGCAAGGGCTACATGGACGGCGAGCTGCGCCGCGTGCCCGTCAGATTCTACGCCGTGCTGCGCCAGGGCAAGCCCGCCCTGTTCGCCGCCGAGGACGAGCGCGGCCACCGCGCCGCCCACAAGGGCGCGGCCCCGGTCGACCAGGGCCGTCAGGGCATCACCGCCGCCCGGATCGAGAGCGTGCTCTACCGCACCGGCGGCACGCCGTACACCGTCACGGGCGTGCAGTGCGCCATCGAGCCGCACCTCGATTTCCCGGACGAGGAGCTGGAGAAGGCGCGGGCCGATCTGCTCGAGCAGATCACGAGCCGCTGCCGCGCCCCCGCCCCGGTCAGCGTCCGGGATATGCCCGCGCCGCCGAAGCCGGGCCGTCCCTACGACGTGCCCGCGTTCATCATACAGGTCACACGCGAGGCGCAGCTCACGGAGGATCTCGCGAAGACCGAGCCGGATATGCTCTACGTCCCGGCGGAGCTTCTCGCGTCCGGCGCGGCGCTGGCCCCGTTCCGGGAGCGCGGCGCGGCCATAGCGGCGGTGCTGCCCCGGATCATGTCGGAGGAGGAGATGCCCGTGCTGCGGGAGCTTCTCGCCGCGATACGGGGCACCGGCGTGACCGACGTGCTCGTCGGAAACCTCGGCCTCATCCCCGCCGTCGTCGAGGCCGGTCTGCGGCCCCGGGGCGACGTCGGCCTGAACGTCGCGAACGCATACACCGCGGCGCGGATGCTCCGCATCGGCCTTGCGTCCGTCACCGCGTCCTTCCAGCTCTCGAGCGCCCAGATCGGCCGCCTCGCCGCCTGCGCCGACACGGAGATGATCGCCTACGGCCGCGTGCCCGTCATGCTGACGCGGCGCTGTCTCATCCGGGCGAGCGCCGGGCGCTGCAGCTGCCAGAACGCCGCCGGCATGACCGACGAGCACGGCCGCGTGTGGCCGGTCGACAAGGAATTCGGCTGCCGCAACGTCGTATATAACGCCGAGAAGATCTACCTCGGCGACAAACCGTCCACCTACGAAAACGCCGGCCTGTGGGGCGCACGGCTTCTCTTTACGACCGAAAGCCCCCGTGAATGCGCCGCGATCGCGGGCCGTTACCGCGGCATGAACACCCACGATCCGAACAACGTAAGCCGCGGACTCTACCGAAAGGGGGCACTGTAACCGTGCTTATTCTCGCTTCCGCCTCCCCCCGCCGCCGGGAACTCCTCGAGCGGTTCGGACGGGAATTTATCATCGACCCCGCCGTCGAGCCGGAAAATCCGCCCGCCGACGCGACCCCGTCCGAGACGGTCGCCGCCCTCGCCGCGGCCAAGGCCCGCGAGGTCGCCGCCCGCCGTCCGGGCGACGTCGTCATCGGGGCCGACACCATCGTATCCCTCGACGGCGTGATCCTCGGCAAGCCCGCCGACGCCGAGGAGGCGTCGCGGATGCTCCACGCCCTGTCCGGACGGGCGCACCGCGTCTACACCGGCGTCGCCGTCGCCCGTGACGGCGAGCTTCTGACCGGCGTGGAGATGACCCGCGTCTGCTTCCGCCCGCTGACCGACGCGGAGATCGACGCCTACATCGCCACCGGCGAGCCGCTTGACAAGGCCGGGGCCTACGGCTATCAGGGCCTCGCCGGGCTTTTCGTCGAACGCATCGAGGGCGACTACTTCAGCGTCGTCGGCCTGCCGCTGTGCCGGCTCGGACGTATGCTCCAGTCGCTGGGAGTGACGCTGCTGTGAAGGATTACATCCGTAAAAACGGCCTGCGCGTGGGCGCCGCTGTCATCATCGTCGTGCTCGTCGCCGTGCTCGTTTCCACGCTGCGCGGCGGCCGCGCCGGACTTGTGCGGGACGCCTCCGGCGGCGTGTCCGGGCCGGTGGCCCGCGCCGCCAGCGCCGCCGTCGGCTGGATGGAGGGCATATACGGCTACATTTATAAATACGACCAGCTCGAGGCCGAAAACGCCTCCCTGCGGGCCGAGCTTGCCGAGAGCCGCCAGAACGCGATCAGCGCCGCCGAATACGCCGAGGAGAACGCCCGCCTCCGGGAGCTGCTCGGCTTTGCCCAGAAGCACGAGGACTTCACGTTCGAGTCGGCGAAGATCACCGAGTGGTCGGCGTCGAACTGGTCAAGCTCCTTCACGATCTCGAAGGGCGAGGACAACGCCGGCAATCCGATCGGGGTCGGCGACTGCGTCGTCACCGAATACGGCGCCCTCGTCGGGCAGATCATCGAGGTGGGCAGCACCTGGAGCACCGTCCGCACGGTCATCGACTCGTCGATCGACGTGGGCGCGCTCGTCGGCGAGGCCGGCTCGGTCGGCATGTGCGTCGGCGACTTCTCGCTCATGCAGGACGGCTGCCTCAAGCTCACATATCTCTCCGAAAACGCCCAGCTCGTCGAGGGCGAGGCCGTGCTGACCTCCGGCAAGGGCACGTTCATCCCGCAGGGACTCATCATCGGCTACATCCGCTCCGTGCTCTCGGAGGCCAGCGGCCAGACGCTGTACGGCGTCGTGGAGCCGGCCTGCGACCTCGCCTCGCTCAGCCAGGTCTTCGTCATCACGGACTTCGACATCCGGGAATGAGGTGACGCGGCGATGCTTCTCGATCTCATCGACCTCTCCAGGCTGCGCCGGGCCATCGTGTACGGCCTTCTGCTCGCGGCGCTGTTTCTGTTTCAGGATCTGCTGCTCTCCGCGTTCACGATCCGGGGCGTGCATCTCATGCTGATCCCGGCGGCGGTCGTGGCGGTCGGCCTGTTCGACGGCGCGTCGTGGGGCGGCTTCTTCGGCCTCGCGGCCGGGTACTTCATGGATTTCGGCTACCCCGAGCACGTATGCCTGTTCGCCGTGCTGCTGCCGCTGATCGGCTTCTTCGCCGGCGTGCTGGGAAAATACTTCCTGCACAGGGGCTTTCTGTCCTATATGACGCTGTGCGCCCTCGCGCTCATGATCGTCACGTTCTGCCAGATGTTCCGGTTCCTCTTTCTCGTGGACACCGGCGCGGCGGCGGTGTGGCGCACGGCGGCGATCCAGGTGCTCTGGAGCCTGCCGTGGGCGGCGCCCGTGTACCTCCCGTGCAAATCCATCGCCTCCCGCCCGCTGGGCGACCACTGACAGCCACCACCCATCAACTATCAACTATCAACTATCAGCTATCAGCTATCAACTATCAACTATGAACAGACTCATCCGTCCCGGACGCGTCGCCTTTCTCGGGCTTGTGCTCGTCGTCGTGCTCGCGCTGTATCTCGGCACGCTGTACCGGCTGCAGATCATCGAGGGCAACGCAAACTACGAGGCGTCCACCAACTCCATCGTCTCCACGGAGACCGTCATCGCCGCCCGCGGCAACATCCTCGACCGCTACGGCCGCCTGCTCGTGTCCAACCGCAACTGCAACAACCTCCTCATCGACACGGACGAGCTGTTCGCCACCGGCGACGACAACACCGCGAACACCGCCATCCTGCGCATGACGCAGATCATCACCGAAAACGGCGACGCGTACACCGACGAGCTGCCCATCACGAAAACGGCCCCGTTCGCGTTCGTGGACAACATGACCGCCATCCAGCGGGCGTGTCTCGACGCGTGGATCCAGGCGAACGGACTCGACTCCGACGCCTCCGCCGTGGAGGTCATGGCCCGCATGCGCGCCCGCTACGGCATCGACAACAACTACTCCGCCGCCGATATGCGCACAATCGCCGGCGTGCGGTACGAGATCAACGTCCGCTACCTCATCAACACCTCCGACTACGTCTTCGCGGAGGACGTGAGCATCGACACGATCACGGCCCTGATGGAGGCGGACATCCCCGGCTTCGAGGTGCAGGTCAGCTACGTCCGCGAGTACAACACGACCTACGCCGCCCACCTGCTCGGCTATACCGCGCTGATGGACGCGGAGGACATGGAGAAATACGGCGACAAGGGCTACAAGCTCAACGCCCGCGTCGGCAAATCCGGCGCGGAGATGGCGTTTGAGGAATACCTCCACGGCACCGACGGCGTGGCCGAGGTCACCCGCACGAGCGAGGGCGTCGTGACCGGCACGGTCTACCGGGAGGCGCCGGAGCCGGGCAACCACATCTACCTCACCATCGACATCGCCCTGCAGGCCGTCGCCGAGCAGGCGCTGGGCAGCTTCATCACCGAGACGAACGCCGCCCGGGAGACGTCGAACGCGAACGTCCAGTACACCGGCGACGACGTGCAGGACCTCATCACCGGCGGCGCCCTCGTCGCCGTGGACGTGAACACCGGCGAGCCCTTCTGCATCGCGAGCTATCCGGGCTACAGCCTCGGCACCTACTTCGAGGACTACCCCGACCTCGTCGCCGACACCGTGAACACCCCGCTCGTCAACCGCGCCCTCACCGGCGAATACGCCCCCGGCTCGACGTTCAAGCCCGTCACGGCGCTGACGGCGCTGTGCGAGAACCTCATCGGGCAGGACACGACCTTCAGCTGCAACGGCATCTACGACCGCTACGCCTCCTCCGGCTACTCCCCCCGGTGCACCGGTATGCACGGCGGCCTGACCGTCTCCGAGGCGCTGACCGCCTCGTGCAACGTCTTCTTCTTCAACGTCGGCGACATCACCGGCATCGACCTCATCTACGAGTACGCCACGACGCTCGGCCTCGGCCAGCGCACGGGCATCGAGCTGGGCGAGGCGGCCGGACGCGTCGCCTCGGTGCAGGCCAAGCACGACCTCTACACCGGCATCGACGCGGAGTGGTACGCGGCGGACACGCTGCAGGCGGCGATCGGCCAGTCGATCACCGGCGTCACGCCGATCCAGCTCGCCCGCTACTGCGCGGCGCTCGCGAATTCGGGCACCGTCTACGAGTGCTCGATCCTCAAATCCGCCTCGAGCTACGATTACTCCGACAGCATCTACGAGCGCGAGCCGGTCGTCGCGAGCACGCTGAACGCCCCGACGCTGATCTGGTCGCTGATCCACCAGGGCATGTGGGGCGTCGCGAACGACGTAAACGGCACGGCCTACACCTACCTCTCCGGCTTCACCCCCACCGTCGCCGCGAAGACCGGTACGACCGAGACCGGCTCCGTCAACGACGACGCCGTGTTCATCTGCTACGCCCCCGCCGACGACCCCGAGATCGCCGTCGCCGTCGTGGTCGAAAAGGGCAAGCGCGGCGCGCTGCTCGCGAACATCGCCAAGCAGGTGCTCGAATATTACTTCGACTTCCAGCAGAGCACCCAGCAGACCGAAACCGAGCTTGCGCTTCTGCGGTGACCGCCCGCGCACCCGTCCGTTCCCCCGTTCATTCAACCGCCAACTGCCAACTACCAACTACCAACCACCAACTATCAACTATCAACTACCAACTACCAACAACCCGTTCATCCGATTTTCCGATTTCCCGGCAAAAAAAGAAGGAGGCTCGTTTTATGAACATCGCGCTGACAGCGCACGACGGAAAAAAGGAACTTATGGTGCAGTTCTGCATCGCCTACAGCGGCATACTCGCGGAGCACTCGATCATCGCGACAAGCTCCACCGGCAAGCTCGTACAGGAGGCCACGGGCCTTCCCATCACGCCCTGCATGAGCGGCACGCAGGGCGGCACGCAGCAGATCGGCGTACGCATCGCCTACAACGAGATCGACCTCGTGCTGTTCTTCTCCGACCCGACGCGGCCGGAGAACGCCGGCGACGTGAACGAGATACGCCGCCTCTGCGACCTCTACAGCGTCCCGTTCGCCTCGAACGCGGCGACCGCCGAGGTGCTCATCCACGGCCTGCGCCGCGGCGACCTCGACTGGCGCAACATCGTAAACCCCAAAAACAAGAAAAACACGTCCGACACCCCGGACGTTTGAAAGGTAAGCAACATCACATGGAACGAATCAAGCCCCGGACGCTGTCCGGCTTCATGGAGCTTCTGCCGCCGCAGCAGGCGCAGATGCGCGAGATCATGCGCGTGCTCCGCGAGACATACTCCCTCTACGGCTTCTGCCCGATCGACACGCCCGTGATCGAGGCGGCGGAGGTGCTGCTCGCGAAGGGCGGCGGCGAGACCGAAAAGCAGGTCTACCGCTTCACCAAAGGCGACGCCGACCTCGCCCTGCGCTTTGACCTGACGGTGCCGCTCGCGAAATACGTCGCCCTCCACTACGGCCAGCTCGTGTTTCCGTTCCGCCGCTACCAGATCGGCAAGGTCTACCGCGGCGAACGGGCGCAGCGCGGCCGCTTCCGCGAATTCTATCAGGCGGACATCGACGTCATCGGCGACGGCGTCCTCGACGTGGCGAACGAGGCGGAAATGCCCGCCGTCATCTGCGCGGTGTTCCGGCGGCTCGGCATCGAGCGCTTTGTGATCCGCATGAACAACCGCAAGGTGTTAAACGGCCTGTTCGAGTATCTCGGCGTCGGCGGCGCCGCCGGTCAGGTCATGACCGCGATCGACAAGCTCGACAAGCTCGGCCGCGACAAGGTCGCCGCGATCCTGACGGACGACGTCGGCCTGACGCCCGCCCTCGCCGCGGAGCTTCTCGACATCCTCGCGTCGGACGACCCGATGGCCACCCTCGACGGCCTTTCGGGGAAATGCCCCGCCCTCGACGAGGGCGTCGCCGAGCTGAAGACCGTCACCGGCCTTCTGCCCGGCCTCGGCGTGCCCGACGACAAGTGGACGATCGACCTCACCATCGCCCGGGGCCTCGACTACTACACGGGCACCGTCTACGAGACGACGCTGCTCGATCACCCCGAGGTCGGCTCCGTCTGCTCCGGCGGCCGGTACGACAGCCTCGCGGAGTATTATACCGATAAAAAGCTCCCCGGCGTGGGCGTGTCGATCGGCGTGACCCGGCTCTTCTATATCCTGCAGGAGCAGGGCCTGTTGAGCGAGGAGCTGAACACGGCCCCGTGCGACGCGCTCGTCATCCCGATGGACGACGGCGTCCTCGGCCACGCCGTCCGGTGCGCGACCGTCCTGCGCGAGGCCGGCGTCCGCACGCAGATCTACACCGAAAAGAAAAAGCTCAAGGCGAAATTCACCTACGCCGACCGGCTCCGCGTGCCGTTCGCCGTCGTCATCGGCGAGACCGAGGCCGCGGAGAACACGGTGAGCCTCAAAAACCTCGCCACCGGCGAGCAGATCGCCGTCCCGGCGGACGAGGCCGCGAAAATCATCCGCGAAGCCGTCAGCCGCCCGGTCAGGCCGGTTACAGGAATTTGAACGGCATTGAACCGCCATACACTGGTATACGAAGGAGTAAAGAAACCGACATGACACAGATGCGCACACATACCTGCGGCGAGCTTCGGATGGAGCACGTCGGCGAAAGAGTCCGGCTCGTGGGCTGGATGGAGAACGTCCGCGAGGTCGGCTCGGCGCTGGCGTTCGTCGTCGTCCGCGATTTCTACGGCACGACGCAGCTCGTCGCCGAGACGGAGGACATGGTCAAGACCTTCCGCGCCATCACGAAGGAGAGCACGATCGCCGTCGACGGCGTCGTCCGCGAGCGCGACAGCAAAAACCCGAAGCAGCCCACCGGCGACATCGAGATCGTCCCGGAGAGCGTGACCGTCCTCGGCCGCTGCCGCTATAACGAGCTGCCGTTCGAGATAAACCGCAGCCGGGAGGCGGACGAGACCCTGCGCCTCAAATACCGCTACCTCGACCTGCGCAACCCCGCCGTCAAGCAGAACATCGTCCTGCGCTGCAATGTGATCGCCGCCCTGCGCGCCGCCATGACCGAACACGGCTTTCTCGAGATCACGACCCCGATCCTGACCGCGTCGTCGCCCGAGGGCGCACGCGATTACCTCGTACCGGCCCGCAAGCATCCGGGCAAATTCTACGCCCTGCCCCAGGCCCCGCAGCAGTTCAAGCAGCTTCTCATGACCTCGGGCTTCGACCGCTACTTCCAGATCGCCCCGTGCTTCCGCGACGAGGACGCCCGCGGCGACCGCTCCCCCGGCGAGTTCTACCAGCTCGATATGGAGATGGCCTTCGCCGAGCAGGAGGACGTATTCGCGGTCATCGAGGACGTGCTGCCGCCGATCTTCGCAAAGTACGGCACGTACGATATCGCGTCCGAGGCCCCGTTCCGCCGCATATCCTTCAACGACGCGATGGAGACCTACGGCACGGACAAGCCCGACCTCCGCATCGACCTCGTCCTGACCGACATGACCGCCCTCGCCAAATCGACCGAGGGCTTCGCCCCGTTCGAGACGGCCGACTGCGTCAAGGCCGTCGTCTGCTCCGGCGCGGCGCTCACGCGCAAGCAGATCGACAGGCTCTGCGCCGACGTGGAGGTGCAGGCCGGACAGAAGCCGTACTGGTTCCGCATGGACGAGAACGGCGCGCTCGTCGGCGGCGTCTCGAAGTTCCTCGCCGGGCACGAGGACGCCCTCGCGTCCCTCGGCGTGACGCCGGGCTGTCTCGTCCTCGCCGCCGCCGGCACGAAGGACGCCGCCCGGAAGACCGCCGGCGTCGCCCGCCGGATGCTCGGCGCGGCCGTGCCCGGCCACATGGACGAGGCCCGGTACGAGTTCTGCTGGATCGTCGATTTCCCGATGTTCGAGATCGGCGAGGAGTCCGGCGAGCTGGAGTTCTGCCACAACCCGTTCTCGATGCCGAACGGCGGGCTGGAAATCCTCGAAAAGGCCGAACGCGGCGAGATCGACCCGCTCGACATCTACGCGACGCAGTACGACCTCGTGTGCAACGGCGTGGAGCTGTCCTCCGGCGCGGTGCGCAACCACGACCCCGACATCATGATCAAGGCGTTCGAGATGGTGCGTCTCGGCGAGGACGACGTGAAGGCCCGCTTCCCGGCGATGTACAACGCGTTCTGCTACGGAGCGCCTCCCCACGCCGGCATCGCCCCGGGCGTCGACCGCATGGTGATGCTGCTGGCGGGCGAGCCGTCGATCCGCGAGATCATCCCGTTCCCGATGAACAAAAACGCCCAGGACCTCATGATGGGCGCCCCCTCGGCGGTGGAGCAGAAGCAGCTCGACGAGCTGAACATCGCCATAACCCTCCCGGCGGACGGGGAATAACCCGCCGGAAGCGGCGCAAACGCCGCTTCCTTCAGGAAAAAGCATCAACCAACCGTTCTCCGCGCAAATCGGCATGACTGGGAGGGATAACGCTCCATGTACGCGAAAATCCATTCGCTCGGGCTGCGGGGCATCGGCGGCTACGGGGTCGAGCTGGAGGTCTATGTCTCCGCCGGCATGCCCCGGATCGACGTCGTCGGCCTGCCCGACGCGGCGGTGCGCGAGGCCGGCGACCGCGTCCGCGCCGCCATCAAAAACAACGGCTTCGAGTTCCCCGCCACCCACGTCACCGTGAACCTCGCCCCGGCGGACACGAAAAAGGCCGGCACGGTCTACGACCTGCCGATCCTGCTCGGCCTTCTCACGGCGACGGGCCAGCTCCCGCCCCCGCCGGACGGGGACGTGTTCTTCGGCGAGCTGTCGCTGACCGGCGAGCTGCGGCCCGTGAGCGGCGCGCTGCCCATGGCGCTCGCGGCGAGACAGGCCGGGGCAAGGCGGCTTTTCGTCCCCGCCGGGAACGCGGCGGAGGCGTCGTTCGCCGAGGGCCTTGACGTTTACCCGGTGCGTGACGTCGTCTCGCTCGCGGCCCATCTCACCGGCGGAGAGCAGCTCGCCCCGGCGGCCCCGACGCCCCTGCGAAGCGGCGGCGGCGCGTACCCGGACTTCTCCGAGGTCAAGGGCCAGGAGAACGTCAAGCGCGCCCTCGAGATCGCCGCCGCCGGCGGGCACAACCTGCTCATGGTCGGCCCGCCGGGGGCCGGTAAATCCATGCTGGCGAAGCGTCTGCCCGGCATCCTGCCCGACATGAGCCGGGAGGAGGCGCTGCAGACGACCGCGATCTGGTCGGTCAGCGGCCTGACCGATCACGCCCACCCGATCGTGACCCGCCGTCCGTTCCGTTCGCCGAACCAGACCGCGTCGCGTCAGGCGCTGGCCGGGGCGTCCGACCTGAAGCCCGGCGAGATGAGCCTTGCGCACAACGGCGTGCTGTTTCTCGACGAGCTGCCCGAATTCCACCGGGACGTGATCGACCTTCTGCGCCAGCCGCTCGAGGAGGGCTCGATCACGATCTCCCGCGCCGCCGGGAGCGCGACGTATCCGAGCCGGTTCATGCTGATCTGCGCGATGAATCCGTGCCGCTGCGGGTGGTACGGCCACGCGTCCGGCCGCTGCCGGTGCTCGGAGAAGTCCGTCCGCGACTACCAGGCCCGGATATCCGGCCCGCTGCTCGACCGCATCGACATCATGACCGAGGTGCCCGCCCTCGAATTCGAGGAGCTGAAGAAAAAGCCCGACGGCGAGCCGTCCGCCGCGATCAAGGCCCGCGTCGACGCCGCCCGGGACATCCAGCGCCGCCGCTTCCGGGGCGGCGGCATCGAGTCCAACGCCCGCATGGGCCCCGCCGCGATGGAGGCGTACTGCCGCCTTGACGACGCCGGTTCCTCGCTCATGCGCAACGCGTTCGACACCCTCGGCCTGACGGCCCGCAGCTACGACCGCATCCTCCGCGTCGCCCGCACCATCGCCGACCTCGCCGGAGCGGACGCCATCGGCCCCGTCCACCTCGCCGAGGCGATCCAGTACCGCACGTTCACGAGCTTCGCGTGACCGGGGCAGAAGACCGACTGAGCGGCCGGCCGGGCGGGCGAAATATGAAATTTCTGGTACCGATTGCAAACCGCCGGCCCGTGTGCTATGATCGAACCGGGAGAGCATCAAATCATTGACAGGAGGCGACGCCCATGCGCGTATTATATAGAATCCTCGCCCTGCTGACGGCTGTCTGCATGGCGCTGGCCCTCACCGCGTGTACACGCGGAGTCTCCCCCGTGCTCGAGACGGCCGGGGA
>CAJOFW010000009.1 GCA_905234005.1 uncultured Oscillospiraceae bacterium | reverse complement strand
CTCGCCGTAAAACGCCACGACCGCCCCGTCCGGAAGCGAACGCGCAAACGTCGCCCCGGCGGCCTCGGTCTCGGCCTCGGAATGTGTGATGATAACCATGCGCTCACGCGCCTTTCTGCATAGTTTGTATGGTGGCCGTCACGACAGCGGCATCGTGGCGTAGGCGTTGAGGCTGCTGTCCGCCGTGTGGCCGACGAGGTATTCGTAGTACGCCTGCGCGCCGATCATCGCGCCGTTGTCGCCGCAGAGGCGAAGCGGCGGGATGAAGAGCTTTACGTCCGCCGCACGGCAGGCCGCCTCGAAATCGGCCCGGATGCGGGAGTTCGCCGCGACGCCGCCGGCGACGGCGAGACGGTCGTAGCCGAGCGATTCCAGCGCCTCCATCGTCCGCCCGACGAGGGATTCCGACACCGCCCGGCACAGACTCGCGGCGAGACCGGCCTTGTCCAGCGCCTCGCCCGTCTGGTCGCAGCGGTGGGCGATGTTGATGACGGCGGTTTTGAGGCCGGAAAAGCTCATGTCGAACGGGTTGTCGCCGTGGACGGCGGGGCGGGGCAGGTCGTAGCGGCGGTCGTCGCCCTGTTTGGCGAGGTCGTCGATCGGCTTGCCGCCGGGGTAGCCGAGGCCCATCACACGGGCGGATTTGTCGAAGCATTCGCCCGCCGCGTCGTCCCGGGTCTGGCCGAGGACCGCCATGTCGGTGTAGCCCCGGACGTCCACCAGCATCGTGTTCCCGCCCGATATCGCAAGACACAGAAACGGCGGCTCCAGCTCCGGGAACGCGAGGTAGTTTGCCGCGATGTGGCCCCGGATGTGGTGCACCGGTATCAGCGGCACGCCAAGCGCCAGCGCCGCGCTCTTGGCGAAATTCACGCCCACGAGCACCGCGCCGATCAGCCCCGGGGCATATGTACACGCGACGGCATCGATATCGTGCCGCGTCTTGCCCGCCGCCTCCAGCGCCCGCTCCGCGAGCAGGGAGATGACCTCGAGGTGGCTCCGCGCCGCGATCTCAGGCACCACGCCGCCGTATACGGCGTGCAGATCGGCCTGCGAGAAGATCTGGTCGGTGAGGACGCGCCGCCCGTCCTCGACAAGGGCGACGGCCGTCTCGTCACACGACGATTCGATCGACAGTATCAGCATATGCGTTATTCCCTGTTCTCCGCGTGGGCGGACAGCGTCCTCGTCATGAGTATCGCGTCCTCCCGCGGTCTTTCGTAGTAGTTTTTCCGGCGGCCTACGGTGATGAAGCAGTGCTTTTCGTATAGACAAATCGCCGGCTCGTTTCCGGCCCGCACCTCCAGCGTCAGCGTGGCAAGGCCCATGTCGGCGGCACGCTTTGCCGTGTGGTCGAGCAGGGCGTCCGCGACGCCGCGGCGGCGGTACGCCGGAGCGACCGCGACGTTGTCGACGCAGCCCTCGTCCAGCACCGACGAGAGCGCGAGATAGCCGAGCACGCGTCCGTCCTCCGCCGCGACGGTGAAGCGGGGGAGAAGCCGGGCGATCAGCTCCGCCGGCCACGCCTCCCCGCCGAAGCAGTCCCGTTCGATCGCGGCGATGGCCGGAAGATGGCAGGATTGCGCCTGTGTGATGTCCATGTGCATGCCCCCGAAACCGGCGCTGTCAGTGGGCGTCCGCCCAGCTTGCGCCGACGCCGGCGTCCGCCGTCAGGGGAACGGCGCAGTCGGCGGTGTGCTCCATCTCTTCGCGTAAAATCGCCGCCGCCGCGTCCGCCTGCGCCGCCGGACACTCGACGATCAGCTCGTCATGCACCTGCAGCAAAAGCCTTGCCTCGGGCAGCTCGGCTTTGAGCCGCGTCCAAACGCGGATCATCGCAAGCTTCATCACGTCCGCCGCCGTGCCCTGGATGGGCATATTCCGCGCCACGCGCTCGCCGAACGAGCGGAGGTTGAAGTTTGACGACGAAAGCTCCGGCAGATACCGCCGCCGGCCGTACATCGTCGCGGCGTAGCCCTGCTCACGGGCTGTTTCGATCGCGGTCTGCATATATGCGCGCACGCCGTGGTATTTTTCCATGTATGTGTCGATGTACGCCTTCGCCTCGCTCTGGAATACGCCGATGTCCTGCGCGAGGGAGAACGCCGAGATGCCGTACACGATGCCGAAGTTGACCGCCTTCGCCCGCGAACGCATCGCCGGCGTCACGTCGGACAGCGGCACGCCGAACACCTGGCTTGCCGTGACCGCGTGGATGTCCTCCCCGGAGAGGAAGGCCGCGATCATCGTCTCGTCCTGCGACATATGGGCGAGCAGCCGCAGCTCGATCTGGCTGTAGTCCGCGTCCACGAGGACGTTCCCCGGCCCGGCGACGAACATCCGCCGCACGCCCGCGCCGAGCTCACGCCGGATCGGGATGTTTTGCAGATTCGGCTCCCGGGAGGACAGACGGCCCGTGTCCGTCACGGTCATCTGGAACGTCGTGTGGATGCGGCCGTCCGGGGCGATGGTCTTCAAAAGGCCGTCCGCGTAGGTGCTCTTGAGCTTCGTAAGCTCCCGGTATTCGAGCACCATGCCCGCGATCGGGTGTTTGTCACGGAGCTTCTCGAGGACGTCGACGTTCGTGCTCCAGCCGGTCTTCGTCTTCTTCCCGGCGGGCAGGGAGAGCTTTTCAAACAGCACCTCGCCGAGCTGCTTGGGGGAGAGGATGTTGAATTCGCCGCCGGCCAGCTCCCAGATCGACGCCTGCAGCGCCGCGATGCGGTCGGTCAGGCTGCGGCCGAAATCGTACAGCGCCTCCCGGTCGACGAGAAAGCCCGTGTGCTCCATCTCCGCGAGTACGGGGCACAGCGGCAGCTCGATGTCGTAGTACAGCGTGTGCATCCCCAGCGCCTCGAGCTTCGGTCGGAATACCTCCTCGAGACACGCCACCGCAGCCGCCCGCTGCAGATACTCCGTGAGCCTCTGCACGCCGTCGTCCAGCAGGGAGAGCTGCCCGTCCCCGTTCGCGGGCGTCAGCGAGAAGCCGCAGTATTTCTGGCACAGGCGGTCGAGGTCGTAGTCCGCCGCCGTCGCGTCCAGCAGATACGCCGCCAGCGCCGTGTCGAACACCCAGCCGCCATTCTCCACACCGAGCGAAAGCAGTCTGCGCTGGATGTCCTTGATGTTGTGTCCCGCCTTGGGGACGGCGGGGGCAAATAGTTTACATAACGCTTTATTGTAATCGCCCTGATAGCTGTTTTTATCGAGGATCCAGCCGGTTTCTTCACATTCAAAGACGACATAATCAAGATCATCGCCGCACGCGGGATACACCGTTTTGCCGCCCGTCGCGGCGAGGGCGGCGTCGAGGCCGGACTCGTCCGTCACGGGTACGCTCGTGCATTCGCCCGTAAATACCGTCTCCGGCGCCGCGTCCTCGTCGGGCGTGAGACGCCATTTCTCAATGAACCGGCCGAAGCCGAGACGCCTGAACAGGTCATACAGCGTGCCGTTCGGCGTGAGCGTCCAGAGCGTGTCGGAGGGCGTAAACGCGATCGGCGCGTCGCGGCGGATGGTCGCGAGAGTGAAGGATTCGCGGGCGCTCTTTTCGCCCTCGGTCAGCTTTTTGCGCTGGCCGGGCTTGATGGACGCGTCGTCGAGATTTTCGTACACGCCGTCGAGCGAGCCGAAGCGGCGCAGCAGCTCGAGGGCTGTCTTCTCGCCGATGCCGGGAACGCCGGGGATGTTGTCGGACGAGTCGCCCATCAGCGATTTGAGGTCGACCATTTTGAGCGGGTCGAAGCCGTACTCCTCCCGGAACAGGGCGGGGTCGTACTCGGTCGTCTCGGTCTTGCCCATGCGGGATTTGATGAATACGACGTGGCTATCGTCCGTGATGAGCTGGAAGGAGTCGCGGTCGCCGGTCACGAGGAGGGCCTGATAGCGCTGCTCCTCGCAGACGCGGGCCATGGTGCCGAGGAGGTCGTCGGCCTCCCAGCCGGCCAGCTCATAGCGGCGGATGCCCATCGCGTCCAGCGTCTGCTTGAGAAGCGGCATCTGTACGCGCAGCTCCTCGGGCATGGGCTTTCGCGTGGCCTTGTACGCGTCGCTCAGCTCATGGCGGAACGTCGGGGCGTGTACGTCGAACGTGACGCATACGCCGTCGGGCTTCCTCTCGTCGAGAAGCCGCTGCAGGATCTGCAGAAAGCCGTATACGGCGTTCGTCGGCGTGCCGTCCGGCGCGGTCAGCATACGGATGCCGTAAAATGCGCGGTTTACGATGGCGTTGCCGTCGAGGATCATGATTGTCCCGTTCACGCGTCCGCCTCCTTCCGTCTGTCGGAGAGATTGTCATACAGATAATACCACGTTTTGCCGAAAATGAAAAGTGTCTGCTTTTCCATGTTCCGAAAAAGCAGACAAAGCCCAACCGCCCGATCAATCGGCTGGCCGGTTGATTTGGTGCCGATCAGCCGCCGGCGGACAACCTGCGGCGTCTGCGGCTCAGGTGGCGCTCGAAGCTGCCGTCGGCAAGAAACTCGGCGAGGGCGTACTGCTCGAGCAGCGGCACGGAGCACGAGAACCGGCCCAGCCTCTCGTCGTACACGGGGACGAGAGCCTCGGGCAGGATCATGTAGCCCATGCGCATGGCGGGCGACAGGCTCTTGGAAAATGTGTTCAGGTAGATGACGCGGTCGGTCTTGTCCATCGAGTACAGCGTCTCGGGCGGACGGCCGGACAGGAAGAACTCGCTGTCGAAGTCGTCCTCGACGATGTATCGCTCCGTGCCCGGGGCGTGCGCCCAGGCGAGGTATTCGTACCGCTTCGCAGCCGGGGCCGTCGCGCCGGTCGGCCAGCTGTGAAACGGCGTGACGTGCAGCACGTCCGCGTCCGCGTTTTGCAGCGCCGCGCTCTCCACGCCGTCCGGGCCGATCGGAAGCCGCTCCACCGCCGCGCCGGAGGCCGCGTAGACCGCCTCGATCTGGCTGTAGGACGGGTATTCCACGGCATAGCGCCGGCGGTTGCCCAGCATACGGACGATCTCGCCGTAGAGCTGCTCCGCGCCGGAGCCGACGATGATGCGCTCCGGCGGGGCGTACATCCCCCGGCAGCGCAGAAGGTACGCGGCCAGCTCGTTGCGAAGCCGTGTCACGCCCTTGCCGGGGGAGCGCTCCACGAGGCGGGGGCCGTACTCGCTCATGACCCGGCGCAGCGTCCGAAACCACACCGTGTAAGGAAAATCCGTCTCCGCCGCCGGGTCGGGCGGCTCATCGGGCAGAAACGTGAGCGGCGGCGGGCCGTCGGCGTCCCGATCAGAACGCGGCGACGCCGCGCCGGTCAGCGCCTGCACGTAGCAGCCGCTGCGCTCCCGGGCGTAGACGTAGCCCTCGTCGATGAGCTGGCGGTAGGCGTATTCGACCGTGACGACGCTGACGCCGGCCCGTTCGGCCATCACACGCTTCGACGGAAGCCGCGTGCCCGACGCGAGGACGCCGCGGAGGATGTCATCCTTGACGCGGCGGTACAGCGCCTGGTATTTTGTCTCCCGGGCCTGGCCGGGGGCGGGTGACTGTCTCATCTGGTTATAGAAAAAACTCCTGTTT
Organism: uncultured Oscillospiraceae bacterium; assembly: GCA_905234005.1. Taxonomy (GTDB): domain Bacteria; phylum Bacillota; class Clostridia; order Oscillospirales; family Oscillospiraceae; genus CAJOIG01. The sequence goes on along the minus strand of CAJOFW010000009.1, from coordinate 21,366 downwards.
TGATTATTTTCATCATACCAAAAGTGATTATACTATACCCATCACGCGATGTAAAGGGGGACGGACGATGTCCACGACCAATTCCTTCCGGCGGTACTCCCCGCGCTGGCTGACGACGACGGCGCTGTTCATGGCGATGAACGTCGTACTGAGCGCCGTGTCCATCCCGGTGCCGGGCGGGCATTTCTATCTGTGCGACGTCATCATCTGCACCGCCGCGATATTATTCGACCCCGTCGCCGCGTTTTTTGTGGGCGGCGTGGGGTCGTTTCTGGGCGATCTTCTGTTTTATCCGGCGCCGATGTTCGTGTCGCTCGCGGCGCACGGGGCGCAGGCCGTGATCATATCCCTGTGCGCGCACCGGTTATGGCCGGGACGGCGGTACGCCGGCGCGGTCGCGGGGGTGACGCTCGGCGCGGTCGTGATGGTCATCGGCTACACGCTGGGCAGGGCGTATGTCTACGCGACGCCGGAATACGCGGTTTTGAAGCTGCCGTATGAGATACTGCAGGCCGCCGTCGGCGCTGCGGGCGGCGTGCTGCTGTGCTGCCGGGCCGGGCTGCGGGAATACTTTGAGCGGAAGCGTTAATTGTTTTTTTGAAAGAAAAAGTATCAAAAAGAACTTTGTATTCGTTCAAAACAGCGGCGTTTCCAAGGCTTTGCGCCCGGTAACGAAACGAAGCTTTTAATTGGGAAATAGTATAAGACGTCCGCTCGGTATTGCCTTACGACTGGTGATACGTCTCGAGGAAGTCGCCGAGCTTCTGCGACGCCTCGCGCAGCACGCTCAGGCGGGGCAGGTAGACGATGCGGAAGTGATCCGGCTGGTGCCAGTTGAAGCCGCTGCCGGGTACGAACAGCACGCGCTTTTCGCGGAGGAAATCGAGCGCGAACTGGTTGTCGTCCGTGATGTTGAACTTCTTCACGTCGATCTTCGGGAAGATGTAGAACGCCGCCTTCGGCTTCACGGCCGAGAGGCCGGGGATGTCGTTTAAGGCGTTGTAGATGAACTCCCGCTGCTCAAAGACGCGGCCGCCGGGGACGATGTACTCGTTGACGCTCTGGTAGCCGCCGAGGGCCGTCTGGATGATGGACTGGCCGGGCACGTTCGAGCACAGGCGCATATTGGAGAGCATATTGACGCCCTCGATGTAGTCCTTCGCGACGGCCTTGTTGCCGCTGAAGATCATCCAGCCGACGCGGAAGCCGCAGACCATGTGCGACTTCGACAGGCCGGAGAACGTCACGCAGAACAGATCCGGCGCGAGCGAGGCGATGGAGACGTGCTCCAGCCCGTCCATGACGAGGCGGTCGTAGATCTCGTCGGAGAAGATCATGAGGTCGTGACGGCGGGCGATGTCCGCGATTTTTTCGAGGATTTCACGCGGATACAGCGCGCCGGTCGGGTTGTTGGGGTTTATGATGACGATGGCCTTGGTGCGGTCCGTGACCTTGCTCTCCATATCCGCGAGGTCGGGCATCCACTCGGACTGCTCGTCGCAGATGTAGTGGACGGCCTTGCCGCCGGCGAGGTTGGTGCACGCCGTCCAGAGCGGGTAATCCGGCGAGGGGATCAGCACCTCGTCGCCGCTGTTGAGAAGGGCGTGCAGAGAGAGCTGGATCAGCTCGCTTGCGCCGTTGCCGGTGTAGATGTCCTTCATCGTGACGTTCGGGATGTGCTTGAGCTGGGCGTACTGCATGATGGCCTTCCGGGCGGAGAATATGCCGCGGGAGTCCGAGTAGCCCTGGGAATTGACGATCGAGTCACGCATATCGATGATGACCTCGTCCGGCGCGGTGAAGCCGAACGGCGCGGGGTTGCCGATGTTGAGCTTGAGTACCTTTATGCCGGCCTCCTCCATCCGCGCAGCCTCGTCCACCACGGGGCCGCGGACGTCGTAGAGGACGTTGTCGAGCTTATTGGATTTCGTAAAAACACGCATGGTTCCATTCCGCCTTATACTGTTAGTGCGCATTTGGCGCGATTACCCTATATAGTATCACCATACACCGGCGTTTGCAACAGTTTTCCGCAAGGCCGCGGCGGGGTTTGCGCGGCGGCTTGAAAAACCGGCGGAATCTGGTATAATGCGGGTATATCACACGGGAAACGGGGTTTTCATCATGACGTTCGACAAGACCCTGATCGCGGCGAAGCTGCGGCGCTGGGAGAAGTACCTCGACGATTACCGCCTTCCGCTCTGGGAGGACATACCGGATTTCGGGCTGTACATGGAGCAGGTCGTCACGCTTCTGCACCAGTACCTCGATTACCTGCCGCCCGAGCTGAAGGACGAGCAGATCATCACGGCGGCCGCCATCAACAACTACGTCCGTAAGCGTGTAATGCCCGCCCCGGTCAAAAAGAAATACTACCGCAGCCACATCGCCTGTCTCATCATCATCTGCTCGATGAAGCAGAGCCTGAGCATCGCGACGCTCCAGACCGTGATACCCGCCGATCTCACGGAGGACGAGCTGCGCCGGACATACGACGGCTTCGTGGAGCGCCACCACCGGTCGTGCGTCTACTTCTGCAGCCAGGTGCGCGCCGCCGCCGCCGGGATCCTCGGCCATGACGGCGCGTCGGAGCTGTCCACCGGCGACACCGGCGACCTCATCATCTCCGCCGCCGTCGTGAGCGGTTTTGCGCGGCTTCTCGCCGAAAAGCTCCTGCTGCTCGACGGAAAGACCCCGGCGGACGTCGGGGATGGGGAATGATACCGTTTCACGATGCATTCACAACAGACCGGCGCGGCGGGGAACGACCTGCCCCCGGCACGGCATTTGACCGCGCCGGGGGCAGGCTTTTGCGTTTTATCCGCGAATCATCCGTATACCAACCGTATTAACCGTATCAACCGCGCTTATCATCATAGATTCTTCACAAGCGTCAGGATGTTCTGTCCGTCCCGATACTCATACCGCATGTCGTCCATCGCTTTGCGGGCCATGAGGATGCCGAGGCCGCTGGTCTCGCGCTGTTCGGCGGGGAGCGTGATGTCCGGGTCCTTGTGGGACAGCGGGTCGTAGGGGATGCCGTTGTCGGCGAACGTGACCGAGACGGAGGCGGGATCGTCGCTGAGCGTTACGCCGATGATGACGGAGCCGTTTCCGTTTTCGTAGGCGTAGCGGGCGATGTTCACGAATATCTCCTCGACGGCGACGTCGATCTGCATCTGCGTCCTGAGCGAGCAGTCCGCTTTGTCGAGCGCGGCGTCCACGAACGCGAGCACGTCGGGAAGCCTTGCGGCGTCGGCGTCGATCGTGAGCTTTTTCGCGCCGCTGCCGAGGTAGCGCAGACAGAGCATCGTGATATCGTCGAACTGCGCAGCGTCGGCGACGAAGGCGTCGATGTCCTCGCGAACGTTGTGCAGGAGCTTTTCGGCCGCCGCGTCCGGCTCCCGGTTGAGGGAGGCGATCATCCGGTCGGCGCCGAACAGCTCGTTTGCGGCGTTCGTCGCCTCGGGCACGCCGTCGGTGTAGACATACAGCGCGTCGCCGGGCGCGAGCGTGAGTTCGTATTCCTTATAGCGCACGCCGTCCATGCCGCCGACGACGAAGCCGTGCGTATCCTTATACAGCTCGAAGCCGCCCCCGGCGCGGCGGACGGCGGGGTACTCGTGGCCCGCGTTCGCGGCCCGGATGCGTCCGGTGGATATCTCCAGCACGCCGAACCAGACGGTCACGAACATCTCCGCCGGATTGTTCATGCAGATCTGGTGATTGACCCGCTCGAGCACCCGGGCGGGCGAGCCGTCGCTGATCGAGGCGTGGTTGCTGATGAGGATCTTCGAGGCCATCATGAGCAGCGCCGCCGGGATGCCCTTGCCGGAGACGTCCGCGATGACGAGACCGAGGTGGTCGTCGTCGATCAGGAAGAAGTCGTAAAAATCGCCGCCGACCTCCCGGGCGGGGTGCATCGTGGCGTAGATGTCGAACTCCCGGCGGTCGGGATACGGCGGGAAGATGCCCGGCAGCATGCCCTCCTGGATCTCGGTCGCGAGGTCAAGCTCCTTCCTGGCGCTGGCGCTGGCCTGCGAGATGAGCGCCTGCTCATGTACAAGCCGGCTGCCCTCCGAGGCGACACGCACGCACGCGAACGCGCAGATCAGGTACACGAGCACGCGGGGGATATAGCCCAGCACGAGGGAGTTGTACATCCATTTCCCCGCGTCCACGCCGCCCGCGAGGATGTTGTCCTTGAAATCCAGCGCGTCGGTAAATGTGATGACGGTGCCCTCGGACGGCCGGGGGTAGTAGTTGAAGTCCATCGAGACCGAGCCGTAATGCCGGACGTTCCACACGGTCGCGATGAGAAACACCACGACGGTGAGCGCCGCTATGGCCTCCGTCAGCCGTTTGGAGCAGTACCGGGTGCTGACGGCGATGGGGATGACCATGACGAGGATGGCGTTGAAGCTGAGCACCGCGTTCGTGAGCGCGCACACGAGCGTCAGAAACGCGAGCATGACGTATTTGAGCCAGGGCCGGTCGCCCCTGACGATCCGATAGATCGCGCACGGGATCGCGAGCTGAATGAGGCTCACGATGAACAGCCGGTTCATGATCGAAAACGGCGTCGTGAATATGCGGATGGCGTTGAGCACCCACACGAGCGCGATGATGGCCACGCACAGAACCAGCGCCATGGCCGTCATGCCGTTGGCGCGTACCTCGTTGGCGTGCAGTACCTCGCGAATCTCGTCCGTCTGATGCGCCGGGGACTGCTCCCGGCCGCCGGATTTCCGGTTCAGTTTCCAAAGCATAGGCAGATAATCCCTCCCGGCGCCAGATTTCTCATAACCGCCCGGTAACTGTTCAGCACCCGCCGGGCGCATCTGAACAGTTACACCGCCTGTATGATATTAATCTTCAATATTATATCAGACGGCGTGATAAAATGCAAACAAAAGCGAACGGAGGCGCAAAAAACCGCCGCGTCTGAAACGCGGCGGATAATCGGCGATCGGCGCTCAGCCGAGCGCTTCGGTCAGGACGGCGAGGTTTTGCTCCATGACGCCGAGGTATGTCGCGCCCTCGGGCATGGCGGACTGCATCGAATCGAGCGTCAGGATCGCCTGACCGCCGGACGACGTGTTCTCCACGATCGTGCGGGCGACGGAGCCGTCGGAGGTCTCGATCTGCAGCACGGCGGGCAGACCCAGCTCGTCCAGCTTCCCGGCGAGGAAGACGATCGTGTCAAAGCTCGCCTCCGTCTCCGCCGAGCAGCCGGCGAACGCCGCGTAGTACGTCAGGCCGTAGTCCTCCGTGAGATAGCGGAAGGGGAAGCGGTCGCCGAACAGCAGCGTGTCGTGGGCGGCGTTTTCGACCGCCTCGGCGTATCGTCCGTCCAGCGCTGTGAGGTCGTCCCGGTACGACGCGAGGTTCGCCGCGTACACGGCGGCATTATCCGGATCGACCGCCTCGAGCGCCCGCTCAATGGCGCCGCAGAGGACAGAGGCGTTTCGCAGGGAAAGCCAGATGTGTTCGTCGTACGCGCCGCCGATATCGTCGTCGTCCTCGTCGCTCTCCATGCCCTCGACAAGCTCCTCGGCTCTGGCCGCGCCGCCCAGCTCGTCTATGAGGTCGATGACGATCATGTCCCCGTTCACCGCCTCGGCCAGGGCGTCGTCGATCCACGCGTCCGATTCGCCGCCGACGTAGACGAACAGGTCGCAGGCGGAGATCGTGAGGATGTCCGCCGCCGTCGGCTGGAAGCTGTGCATATCGACACCGCTGTCCAGAAGCAGCGTGACGGAGGCGTTCGCGGGGTTGTCGCCGAGGACGGACAGAACCCAGTCGTATACGGGATAGATCGTCACGACGACGCTGAACGTCCCGTTCGGCGTGTCCGCCGTGCCGTCCGGCGTGTCCGCCGTACCGGACGCGCCGCAGGACGCCGTGCCGAGGATGATGAGCAGCGCAAGCAGAAGCGCCGACAGCTTTTTCATGGTGCTTTCTCCTGTATTATAATAATGTAAACAATCGCGGTGCAAGCAATCGCGTAAACGGGCTTGAGGTAAAATTGAAAACCGTTTCCGATTTTAACAGCACGGGGGCGGAATGTCAAGCGAATTTGAAAACCGTATTCACAACGAGCCGGCTGCGGTCGGGCAAAAATCTTGCGGACGTATGGGAAAACAGCTTGACATCACGGGCCTGATATAGTATACTCTACTTCGTGAATTTACGGAAAAGGATGATTCTGACATGACCATCGTTTTGACAGTGCTTCTTCTCATCACGGAGATCTTTCTTACGGCCGTGGTGCTTCTGCAGAGCGGCAAGCGTTCCGGCCTCTCCGGCGCGATCAGCGGCGCGGCGGATACGTTCATGAGCAAATCCAAGGCCAAGACCTGGGACGCGAAGCTTGCGAAGATGACCAAGTGGGTCGCGCTCGCGTTTGTTCTGCTCACGCTGATTCTGAACCTCGCCTGATCCCATCCCGCCGCCAACCGGGCGGAACGGCCGTTAAACGGGCTGCCGGCATCTCCGCCGGCGGCCCGTTTGCGTATGCCGGGGTGAAAAAACGGCGGATATGAGTATTCCGCTGTTGCGTTTCCGCCTTACGGCGTAGTATAATAATCCGGATAGCGGTTTTGCTTCCGCCATATCTCCGTCACACATCCAACGATCATCGAACAAGCAACCATCACGCATCAATACGCAGGACAGGAGTCATTCTATATGAACGAGGAAAATATTTCGCCCGCGCCGGAGACGGGGGCGCAGACCGTAAACGCCCACAAGGAGGCGTATGAGTGGATCCAGTGCGTCGTCGTGGCGCTGGTCGTGTGCGTGCTGATTTTCGTATTCGCGGCGCGTGTCATCGACGTCGTGGGCCACTCCATGGTGCCGACGCTGCAGGACGGCGACAAGATCATCATCACCCGTCTCGTGCGCTCGTATGACCGGGGCGACATCGTCGTGCTGCGCAAGGATACCTACCGGGAGGAGCCGATCGTCAAGCGCGTCATCGCCGTGGAGGGCCAGACCGTGGACATCGACTTCTACAACGGCGTCGTATACGTGGACGGCGAGGCGCTGGACGAGCCGTATGTGAACGAGCTGACCTACCAGCCCGAGGACTTCACCGAGCCGGTCACGGTGCCGGAGGGGTGCGTGTTCGTCATGGGCGACAACCGCAACAACTCCACGGACAGCCGCACGGCCTCGATCGGCTGTGTGGACACGCGCTATATCATGGGCAAGGTCGTATTCCGCATCCTGCCGCTGTCGTCGATCGGCGCGATCTACGGCTGGGAGTACTGAGCCTATGGCGACTGTGCAGTGGTTCCCCGGCCACATGAAAAAGGCCGAGCGGATGATGCAGGACAGCCTCAAGCTCGTGGACGTCGTCTGCGAGGTGGCCGACGCCCGCATCCCCCGCGCAAGCCGCAATCCCGATCTCGACGACATCATCGCCGGCCGGAAGCCCCGGCTTCTGATTCTGAACCGTTCCGATCAGGCCGACCCGAACGTCACGGCCCGCTGGCGGGATTATTACCGCGAACAGAACATCGCGTTCATGGAGTGCGACGCGGCCTCCGGGCGCGGCGTCAAGGGCTTTTCCCAGGCGCTCCGCGCCGTGCGCGACAAGCAGGGCACGCTCCGCGCCATGGTCGTCGGCGTGCCGAACGTGGGAAAATCCACGTTCATCAACAAAGTCAGCGGCCGAAAGACGGCGGCTGTGTCCGACCGTCCCGGCGTGACGCGGGGCAAGCAGTGGATCACGGTGGACGGAAGCCTTGAGCTTCTCGACACGCCGGGCATCCTCTGGCCGAAGTTTGACGACCCCGCCGTCGGCGAACGCCTACCGGCGCCGTGAAGGACGACGTGCTCGATACGGAGGAGCTTGCGGCAAAGCTGCTCGTGTTTCTGCGCGACACGTACCCGGCGGCGCTCACGGAGCGCTATAAAATCGACGCCGCGCCCGACGCTCCCGGCTGGGAGCTGCTGGAGGCCTGCGCCCGTAAGCGCGGGTTTCTGATGGCGAGGGGCGAGGTAAACTGTGAGCGCATGGCCGCGGTTTTGCTCGATGAGTTCCGGGGCGGCAGGCTCGGGAGGATCAGCCTTGAGCGCCCGTGAGTCGCTGTACGCGACGGAAAACGCCCTGCGTGCCGAGGGATACGGACTCGTATGCGGCGTGGACGAGGCAGGGCGCGGCCCCCTCGCCGGGCCGGTGTGCGCCGCGGCGGTCATTCTGCCCGAGAACTGCGATCTGCCCGGCCTTGACGACTCGAAGAAGCTTTCGGAGAAAAAACGCGAGGCGCTGTACGATCTCATTTACGCGAAGGCCATCGCCTGCGCCGTCGCGTTCGCGACCGTGGAGGAGATCGAGACGATGAACATCCTCTCCGCGTCGCTGCTCGCGATGGACAGGGCCATCCGGATGCTCAAGCCCGCCCCGTCGATCGCGCTCATCGACGGCAACCAGACGCGGGGCATCTCCGTGCCGGCCCGCGCCATCGTCGGCGGGGACGGCAAATGCGCCTGCATCGCGGCGGCGTCCGTTCTCGCGAAGGTATCGCGTGACCGGGGCATGGCGCGGCTGGCGGAGCAGTACCCGGAATACGGCTTTGAAAAGCACAAGGGCTACCCGACAAAGGAGCACAAGGCGGCCATCCTCCGCTATGGGCCGTCGCCGGTGCACCGGATGAGCTTTCTGAAGAATACGCTCCGGGAGGGCGCGGGCCATGGAGAATAAGAAGCTGCTCGGCGCGTTCGGCGAGGATCTGGCGTGCGCGTTTCTGAAGAAGCGGGGCTATAAGATCATCGGGCGCAATTTCGCCTGCCGCTACGGCGAGATCGACATCATCGCCGTCGACCGGCGCTTTGTCGCGTTCGTCGAGGTCAAGCTTCGCAAGAATGCCAATTTCGCCCTCGCCCGGGAGTACGTCACCCCGCAGAAGCAGCGCCGCATCATCACGACGGCGCAGATATGGCTGCAGCGAAACCCCACGGAGCTTCAGCCCCGTTTTGACGTGATCGAGGTTTACGCCTCGGAGGGCATTCACACAAAAAACCCCGAAATCAATCATATTGAGGATGCGTATTGGGTATGAAATATGTAAGCACAAGAGAGGGCCGCGGCGGCGTCACCGCGTCGCAGGCCATTGTACGGGGCATCGCGCCCGACGGGGGGCTGTACGTCCCGGCGGAGATACCGCGCATCGACGCGGCGTTCATCGAATCGCTCTGCGGCATGGGCTACCGCGAACGGGCCGTAAAAATCCTCGGCCTGTACCTCGAGGAGTTCACGGAGGAGGAGCTTGCGGAGATCGCGCAGGCGTCCTACGGCGCGAATTTTGACGACCCCGCCGTCGCGCCGCTGCGCGTTCTGGATGATGACACCGCGATTCTGGAGCTGTGGCACGGCCCGACCAGCGCCTTCAAGGACATGGCGCTGCAGATCATGCCGCGTCTTCTCACCGCGTCGCTGCGCAAAAACGGCGAGAGCCGCACCGCGAGCATCCTCGTCGCCACGAGCGGCGACACGGGCAAGGCCGCCCTGGAGGGCTTCCGGGACGTGCCGGGCACCCGGATCATGGTATTCTATCCGCGTGACGGCGTCTCGCAGATCCAGAAGCTGCAAATGGCGACGCAGGAGGGCGGAAACGTCAACGTCGTCGCCGTGAACGGCAACTTCGACGACTGCCAGACCGGCGTCAAGAACATCTTCGCCGACGCCGGTTTCGCGAAAACGCTCGACGAACGCGGCTACTTCCTCAGCTCGGCAAACTCGATCAACTGGGGCCGCCTCGTGCCGCAGATCGTCTACTACTTCTCGGCGTACTGCGACTGGGTGAACCTCGGCCGCGCCGCCGTGGGCGATCCGATCGACTTCTGCGTCCCGACCGGCAACTTCGGCAACATCCTCGCCGGCTGGTTCGCGAAGCGGATGGGTCTGCCCGTCCGGCGCTTCCTCTGCGCCTCGAACGACAACAACGTCCTGACGGACTTCTTCAACACCGGCGTCTACGACCGAAACCGCCCGTTCTATCTGACCGGCTCGCCCTCGATGGACATCCTCGTTTCCTCGAACCTCGAGCGGCTGCTGTACTGCGTCACGGGCGACGCGGCGTTCGTCGCGGACTGCATGAAAAAGCTCTCCGCCGAGGGACGCTACGAGGTCCCGGCCGACGTCATGGCCGCCATCCGGGCGGATTTCGACGGCGGCTTCGCCCCCGACGCGGCCTCCCGGGAGGAGATCGGCCGCCGCTTCCGCGAGGGGTATCTGATGGATACGCACACCGCCGTCGCAAGCCGTGTGCTGCGCGATCAACGCGCAGCCGCGGGCGGGAGCGCGCCGTGTGTGATCGTATCGACCGCCAGCCCGTTCAAATTCGGCGCCGCCGTGCTCGAGGCGATCGGTTCGCCCACCGACGAGACCGGCCCGGCGCTCATGGACGCGCTGACCGCCGCCACCGGCGTGAACGCGCCCGCGCCGCTCGCCGCCCTCGCCGGCAAGCCCGTCCGGTTCGAGCGCTGGGTCGAGATACCGGATATGGAGAACGCCGTGTCGGCGTTTCTCGCGTAACGAACGCGGCTCCCCGCGATGGCGTGACGAACGTGCGCCCCGCAACGGTGTGATGAACGCGCCCCGCAATCGGGCGGAGGGTTCGCCTCCCCGCAGGGGGGAGGCGGCCGTCACTCCATGTGCCACGCGTCGTACGGCGCGAAGGTGCCGCAGAAGGTCTCGGCCCTTGTGAGCGCCTTCTCGTTTTTCACGTCGATGTGCGGCGCCGTGCATATGCCGCCCCGGGCGTGGTGGCGGCAGCTCTCCACGGTGCAGCTTACGCCGCTGATCGGCTGTGTTTTTTTGTCCATGCTGTTCACCTCGCTGAATGTGTCTGGTTTCAGTATGGACGCTTCACGCCCGCATTATACCTCCGCACGAAAGGCGGTCATGCCATGTCCCTGTACGCCATAGGCGATCTGCATCTGTCCCTGAGCACGAACAAGCCCATGGACGTCTTCGGCCCCAAATGGAAAAACCACGTCGAGAAGATCAAAATCGGCTTTTCCGCGCTGACGGACGACGACGTGTGCGTCATATGCGGCGACGTGAGCTGGGGCATGAACCTCGGCGAGACGCTGGAGGACTTCCGGTTCATCGAGGCGCTGCCCGGGCGAAAGCTCATCGTCAAGGGAAACCACGACTACTGGTGGACGTCGATGGCGAAGATGACGGCGTTTTTAGAGACTAACGGCCTCGGGAGCATCGGATTTCTGCACAACAACGCCGTTTTCTCTTTGTGCGGCACGAAGGGCTGGTTTTACGAGGAGTCGACCGGCACCGCCCACGACAAAAAGCTCATCGACCGCGAGATCGGACGGCTCGAGACCTCGCTTCTCGCCGCCGGGGAGCGGGAGAAATACGTCTTTCTCCACTACCCGCCGAAATACGGCGCTTACGAGTGCCCGGAAATCCTCGAGCTGCTGCGCCGGTACGAGGTTCGCGTCTGCGCCAGCGGCCACCTGCACGCCGACAGCCTGAAGCTCAAATTCGACGGCTGGCTCGATCACACGCGGCATATGTGCGTTTCCGGCGACGCAATTGATTTCAAGCCTTGTAAAATCCTCTGGGATTTGCTATAATACCATTCTGTGACGAGAATTCATATAATTTCCATAGACAGGACATACGCGGCATGCGCGTATGATCGGAAGGAGAAGCAGCCATGATCGTAAAGAACACAGAACACAATATCGCCGCGTTCGACGTCGTGTGCGACGCCGCCGAGTTCGAGAAGGCCCTGAACGAGGCCTATCGCAAGAACAAGGCCAAAATCCTCGTGCCCGGCTTCCGCAAGGGCAAGGCCCCGCGTATGGTCGTCGAGGGCATGTACGGCAAGGATATCTTCCACGAGGACGCGGTCGACGAGCTTGCGCCGGAAGCCTACGCCTTCGGCGTGGAGCAGGCGGGCCTTCGCGCCGTCGGACGTCCCTCGCTCACGGGCTTTGACGTCTCGGACGACAAGGAGCTTACCCTGTCCTTTACGACGGCTGTCTGGCCGGAGGTCACGCTCGGCCAGTACAAGGGAGTCGAGGCCGTGAAGCAGCCCGTGGTCGTCACCGACGAGGAGGTGGAGCAGGAGATCGCCCGCGTACAGCGCCGCAACGCCCGCATCGCCTCGGTGGAGCGCCCGGCGAAGGACGGCGACACCGCGATCATCGACTATCTCGGCACCGTCGACGGCGTCCCGTTCGACGGCGGCAAGGACGAGGGCCACGGCCTTGTCCTCGGCTCCGGCACGTTCATCCCCGGCTTCGAGGAGCAGGTCATCGGCATGGCGCCGGGCGAGGAGAAGGACATCACCGTCACCTTCCCGACGGAGTACCACGCCAAAGAGCTGGCCGGCAAGGAGGCCGTCTTCCATGTGAAGGTCAACGAGCTGAAGGAGGAGATCGTCCCCGAGCTTGACGACGAGTTCGCGAAGGACGTGTCCGAGTTCGACACCCTCGACGAATACCGCGCCTCCGTCCGGGAACGCCTCGAGAAGTCCGCGCAGGAGAGCGCCGACATCGACTTCCAGAACGCCCTCATCGAGAAGGCCGCCGAGAATATCACCGCCGACATCCCCGAGGGCATGATCGACGATCAGCTCGATAACATCGTGAACGAGTACGACCAGAACCTCCGCGCAAACGGCATGAGCCTCGAGACCTATCTCGGCTATATGGGCCAGAACATCGCCTCGTTCCGCCAGTCGACCCGCCCCGCCGCCGAGCGCCGCGTAAAGATCGAGCTGCTGCTCGACAAGGTCGCCGCGGAGGAGGGTGTCGAGGTCACCGACGAGGACATCGAGGAGGCGTACGCGAAGGCCGCCGAGGACTACGGCGTCGATCTCGAGGTCGTGAAGAAGGCCGTGAGCCTCGATGCCGTGACCGGCGACATCAAGAGCCGCCGCGCCGCCCAGATCATCTTCGACAGCGGCGTCGCCGTCGATCCCCCCGCCGAGGAGGAAGCCCCTGCGGAGGAGGCGTCCGCCGAGGAGACCCCGGCTGAGGAGGCCCCTGCCGCTTCGGAGGAAGCCGCGGAATAACGCGGACGGAAATTGGACAGGCTTTCCTGGAAGGGAGCGATTATACCATGAGCCTTGTACCCTATGTAGTGGAACAGACCTCGCGCGGCGAGCGTTCCTATGATATCTTCTCGCGGCTGCTAAACGACCGCATCATCATGCTGTCCGAGGAGGTCAACGACACGACGGCGTCGCTCGTTGTGGCGCAGCTTCTCTACCTCGAGGCGCAGGACCCGGACAAGGACATCCAGTTCTACATCAACAGCCCCGGCGGCTCCGTGACGTCCGGCATGGCGATTTACGACACGATGCAATACATCAAATGCGACGTGTCCACGATCTGCATCGGCATGGCGGCGTCCATGGGCGCGTTTCTGCTCGCGGCCGGCGCGAAGGGCAAACGCATCGCCCTGCCGAACGCGGAGATCATGATCCACCAGCCGTCCGCCGGCACCCAGGGCCAGATCACGGACATGGCGATCCATCTGCGCCGCCTCGAGATCATCAAAAAGCGCATGAACGAAATCCTCGCCGCGAACACCGGCAAGCCCATCGAGACGGTCACCGCCGACTGCGAACGCGACAACTTCATGACCGCCGAGGAGGCCGTCGAGTACGGCCTGATCGACAAGGTCATCTATAAGAGATAATCCCTTATAAGAGAGAATCAACGACAAACTAACACGAGGTAAAATCAGTTATGCCGAAAGACGGCGATAAGAAAGTACGCTGCAGCTTCTGCGGCAGGTTACAGAGCCAGACCGGACGGCTCATCGCGGGCAACGAGGCGTATATATGCGACGAGTGCGTCCGTCTGTGCGTCGACATCATCGGCGACGGCTTCTACGACGACGAGCCGGAGTACACCCGCGAGAACCCCGACGGCCGCCGGCGCGGCCGCGCCCTGAGCGAGGGCGGTCTCTCGTCCGGCTCGATCCCCAGGCCCGCCGCCATCAAGGCCCGGCTCGACGAGTACATCATCGGCCAGGAGCGGGCGAAGGTCGCCCTGTCCGTCGCGGTGTACAACCACTACAAGCGCATCCTTCACGGCGGCTCGTCCGACGTGGAGCTGCAGAAATCCAATATCCTGCTCATCGGCCCGACGGGCAGCGGCAAGACGCTGTTTGCCCAGACGCTCGCCCGTATGCTGGACGTGCCGTTCGCCATCGCCGACGCGACGACGCTGACCGAGGCCGGCTACGTCGGCGAGGACGTCGAAAACATCCTCCTGCGCCTTCTGCAGGCGGCCGATTTCGACGTCGAACGCGCCCAGCACGGCATCATCTACATCGACGAGATGGACAAAATCTCCCGGAAGAGCGAGAACACGTCCATCACCCGCGACGTATCCGGCGAGGGCGTGCAGCAGGCGCTGCTGAAGATCCTCGAGGGCACGGTCGCCGCCGTGCCGCCGCAGGGCGGACGGAAGCACCCGCATCAGGATTTCATCCACATCGACACGAGCGACATCCTGTTCATATGCGGCGGCGCGTTCGACGGGCTTGAGAAGATCATCGAGAACCGTCTCGACCGCCGGAGCATGGGCTTCGGCGCGTCCGTCGCCTCCGTGAAGCAGAAGGACATCGGCGAGATCCTCTCCCATGTCCAGAGCCACGACCTCCTGAAATTCGGCATCATCCCGGAGCTGATCGGCCGCCTGCCCGTCATTACGTCGCTTGAGAACCTTGGCCGGGACGACCTCGTCCGCATCCTGACGGAGCCGAAAAACGCGATGGTGCGCCAGTATCAGACGCTGCTCGGCTACGACGGCGTTCAGCTCGAGTTCGAGGAGGACGCGCTGTACGCCATCGCGGACAAAGCCACGGACATGAACATCGGCGCCCGGGGTCTGCGCAGCGTGATGGAGGGCATCATGACCGACATCATGTTCGAGGTGCCGTCCGACGAGACGATCGAACGCGTCGTCATCACGCCGGCGTGTGTGGAGGAGAACGCGAGGCCCGTCGTATACCGGGCGGAGCAGCCGAAGCTGGACGCGTCGTAACGGGCGCTCGATTCAATAACAGTTTGTGATCATCGGGGCCGCACGGTACTGTGCGGCCCGTGATGTATGCGATTGTGAGGAAACGGTACTATGGATATGGAAGCACCCGCTGTTGAAAGATATAAGACCCTGCCCGTGGTTCCGCTGCGGGGCATGAGTCTGTTTCCGGGTATGACGCTCTCGTTCGAGACGGACAGACCGGTCTCCGTCGCGTCGCTGAACACCGCGATCGACGGCGATCAGGCCGCCTTCGTCGTCGCCCAGCGCGACATGAAGCAGGAGAATCCCGGCTCGGAATCGAGCTTTTACCGCGTCGGTACGATCTGCGTCGTCCGGCAGTTCATGCGCACCCCCGGGGACGACACGGTTCGCGTCATGGTCGAGGGGCAGACACGGGCGTGTCTCATCCGGATCACGGGCCAGAATCCGTGTCTCACGGCGCAGGTGGAGCCGGTCGAGCCGCACACGGAGGCGCGCTCCGCGGTCAAGAGCGAGGCGCTGATCCGCCAGTGCTACGCGCTGTTCGAGCAGTACGCGAACGCCGCGGAGCTGGACGCGGACGACATCATGAAGAGCATCATGCTCAGCGACGATCCCGGCTTCGTCGCCGACTTTGTGACGCAGAGCATCTACCTCCGCGCCGAGCAGAAGCAGCTCGTCCTCGAGGAGCTGCGGCCCCTGCGCCGCATCGCGCTCGTGAACCGGCTGCTGCGGCGGGAGCTTGACATCGCGGAAATGGAGCAGTCGCTGCACGCCTCCACGGCGGAGATGTTCGGCCGTGCCCAGCGCGAGATGTTCCTGCGTGAGCAGATGAAGGCCATCCAGGCCGAGCTGGGCGAGGAGGAGGGCTTCTCCGACGAGGCGGACGAGTACCGCTCCGCCATCGAAAACGCTCACCTGCCCCGAGAGGTCGCGGCCAAGCTCATGAAGGAGGTATCACGCCTCGCCAGGCAGCCGTTCGGCAGCGCGGAGTCCGCCGTGATACGCAATTATCTCGATATCTGCCTTGAGCTTCCGTGGAACACGGAGACCGAGGATGTGCTCGATACGGAGGCCGTCCGCGCCGCGCTTGACAGCGACCACTTCGGCCTCGACAAGATCAAGGAACGCATCGTGGAGTTCATCGCCGTGCGCAAGCTCGCGCCCGATCAGAAGGGCTCCATCCTCTGCCTCGTCGGCCCGCCGGGCACCGGCAAGACGAGCATCGCCCAGAGCGTCGCCCGCGCCATGAACCGCCGGCTGTGCCGCCTGTCTCTCGGCGGCGTGCACGACGAGGCGGAGATTCGCGGCCACCGCAAGACCTACGTCGGCGCCATGCCGGGCCGCATCATCGACGGCGTGAAGCGCGCCGGAAGCCGCAACCCGGTCATGGTGCTCGACGAGATCGACAAGCTCGGCCACGACTTCCGGGGCGACCCGTCGGCGGCGCTGCTCGAGGCGCTGGATCCGGAGCAGAACGACCGCTTCCGCGATCACTTCCTCGAGCTGCCGTTCGACCTCTCGAACGTATTCTTCATTACGACCGCGAACGACACCGCGACGATCCCGCCGGCGCTGCTCGACCGCATGGAGCTTATCCGCCTGTCCGGGTACACGGACGAGGAGAAGCTCGCCATCGCGAAGACGCACCTTCTGCCCAAGCAGCGCAAAAAGCACGGCCTGAACGGCAACCAGCTCCGCATCACCGACGACGCCATCCGGGAGCTGATCGCGCTGTATACGCGTGAGTCGGGCGTGCGTGTGCTCGAACGCGAGCTGGCGGCGCTGTGCCGCAAGACGGCGGCGGGCATCGTGCAGGGCGCGTGCAGGAGCCGCCGCGTCCGCACGGACAACCTCGCGGAGCTTCTCGGCCCGGCGAAATACAAGGACACCCACGGCGGTACGACGCCGGAGGTCGGCCTCGTCCACGGCCTCGCCTGGACACGCGTCGGCGGCGAAATCCTCGACGCGGAGGTCGGCGTGATGGACGGCACCGGCAAGCTCGAGCTGACCGGCAACCTCGGCGACGTGATGAAGGAGTCCGCCCGCGCCGCCCTGACGTACATCCGCGGCCGCGCCGCGGAGCTTGGCATCGACGCCGCGTTCTACAAGAAAAAGGACATACACATCCACTTCCCCGAGGGGGCGGTGCCGAAGGACGGCCCGTCCGCCGGCGTGACAATCATGACCGGCCTTGTATCGGCGCTTTCGGGCGTGCCCGTGCGGCAGGACATCGCCATGACCGGCGAGATCACGCTGCGCGGCCGCGTCATGCCGATCGGTGGGCTGCGGGAAAAGACCATGGCCGCGCTGCGGGCCGGTATCCACACGGTCATCATCCCGGCGGAGAACGAGCCGGATCTCGAGGAGATCGACCCCGCCGTCCGGGCGGCGCTGAATTTCATCGCCGTGAGCCGGGCCGACGCGGTGCTGGACGCCGCGCTGTGCCGGGAGGACGCCGCGCCGCAGGTTAAAGAAGCCGTGCCGGGCGGTGAGGACGCCGCATCGAACGGTGAGGACGCCGCGCTGTGCGGGGAGGGGGCCGGTCATGCGGTTTGAGCCGGCTGAATTTGTCAAATCCGCCGGGAACAAATCCGGCTTCATCCGGGACGGGCGGCCCTGCGTCGTCTTCTCCGGCAAGTCGAACGTCGGCAAGTCCTCGGTCATCAACTGCCTGCTCGGGCGTAAAAACCTCGCCCGCGTCGGCTCCGCGCCGGGGAAGACGACGAATGTGAATTATTTCCTCGTCGCCGACGCCGTGTGGTTCGTGGATCTGCCCGGCTACGGCTACGCGAAGGTGCCGAAGACAGAGCGTGAACGCTGGGGCCGGCTCATGGAGGATTTCTTCTCCGAGCCGGAACGCATCACGATGGGCGTGCAGATCGTGGACGGCCGCCATAAGCCGACGGAGCTGGACGGCATGATGTTCGAGCTGTTCTCCGGCTGCGGCTGTCCGCTCGCGGTCGTCGCGAACAAGTGGGACAAGCTCAAAAGCTCTGAGAAGGAGCCGAATCTCGCGCTCATACGCGATACGCTGGGCATCGCGGACGATGTGACGCTCCTGCCGTTTTCCGCCGAGAAGAAGCTCGGCAGACAGGAGCTGACGGCGCTGATCGCCGGGGAGGTGGACAGATGCTGATTACCATGCAGAGCATATGGAACGGGCTGGACTGGTCGGCCCTCCTGAGCGTCGTCATGGGCGTGATCCCGGCGCTCATCTGCATCACGCTCCACGAGCTGAGCCACGGCGCCGTCGCCTATATGCTCGGCGACGACACGGCGAAGCGTGCCGGACGGCTCACGCTGAACCCCATCCGCCACATCGACTGGTTCGGCCTCGTCATGATGGTGATCTGCCATTTCGGCTGGGCAAAGCCCGTGCCGGTCAATATGTACAACTTCAAAAATCCGAAGCGCGGCATGGCGGTCACGGCGCTGGCCGGGCCGGTCTCGAACATCATCATCGCGGTCGTGTTCCTGTTTGTGTACGGGCTTGTCTACCGTCCGCTCTACACCGGCGGCGCCGCGGCGCGGGCCGTGCTCGAGATGATACTCACGACGGCGTATCTCTCGCTCGCGCTCGCGATCTTCAACTTCATCCCGATCTCCCCGCTGGACGGCTCGAAGGTGCTCTTCTCGTTTCTGAGCGACAGCGCCTACGAAAAGCTCATGCGTTATGAGCGCTACGGCATGATCGTGCTGATCATCCTCGTCGCGACGGGCGCGACGTCGGGCGTGCTGTCCACGGTCACGGGCTGGGTGTACGACAGGCTGTTTTTCGTCGCGCAGTTCGCGTATGACCTTGTGAACCCCTGATGGAGAACCCGACCTTCCACCTCGAGGGCGTCGTCCGGGCAAAAGAGGAGATGCAGGATTTCGAGGGGCCGCTGACGCTGATTTTGATGCTGCTCGCGAAGAACAAAATCGAGATCCGCGATATCCGCATCGCAGAGATCACCGACCAGTACCTCGCGTGGCTCGACGAGGCGCAGAGCATGGATCTCGATATCGCGAGCGAGTTTGTGCAGATGGCCTCGCACCTCGTCTACCTCAAGACGAAGACGCTGCTGGCCGGGACGGAGGAGGTCTCCGAGCTGGAGGCCCTGATGTCGAGCCTTGAGCAGCTCCGCTCCAAAGAGACGTTTCAGACGCTCAAGGAGATCGTTCCCGCCATGGGCGAACGCCTCGCCCGGGGTGCGCTGCTGTTTTCGACGCCGACGGAGCCGATTCCAAAGTACGGCGAATACGACTACCGCCACGCCCCGTGGGAGCTTCTCGCCGCCCTTGCCAGGATGAAGCAGAAGGGCGCGCCCGCGCCGGAGACGGAGACCGGCGTCCGGGCGATTCCGCGCCCGCTCATATACAGCGTCCGCGACAAGGGAAAGCAGCTCATGGGCATCCTGCGCGGACACGGCGATACGTCGCTTGCGTCACTGTACGCGATGGCACGGAGCCGGTCGGAGCTTGTCGCGACGTTTCTGTCGCTGCTCGAAATGTGCTCGATGGGCAGCGTCACCATCCGCCGGGACGACGGGGAGGATTACATCGTCCACTTCACCGGCGGCGACGAACAGGCGATTCTGGAGAGCATGGATTATGGATAACGCCACGAATAACGCCGAAATCAAATACGCCGTGGAGGCCGTGCTGTTCGCCTCCGGCGAGCCGGTCAGCGCCGATCGCCTCGCGCTCGTGCTCGACACCGACCGGGAGACGATTCTGGACGCCGGGCGTGCGCTCGCGGCGGAATACGAGGCCGGGCGGCGCGGGGTTCGCCTCGTTCGGCTGAACGACTCGCTGCAGCTCCACAGCGCGCCGGAGTATGCGCTGCCCATCACGCGCGCGCTCGAGCAGCGCCGCGCACCGAAGCTGTCGCAGGCGTCGCTCGAGGTGCTCGCGATCGTCGCGTACTTTCAGCCCGTGACACGCGCCTACATTGAGCAGATGCGCGGGCTGGACAGCTCGTACACCGTCGGCGTGCTGAACGAACGCGGACTCATCGAGTCCTGCGGCTACCTCGAGACCGTGGGCCGTCCGACGCTCTACCGCACGACCGAGCTGTTTCTGCGCACGATGGGCGTTTCGTCGCTCGACGAGCTGCCGCCGCTGCCCGAGATATCCGGCAGCGACGCGGTATTGAAGCTTCAGGCCCGCGTGCAGGAGCTGCGAGAGGCCGAGGAGTCCCGCGCCGCCATGGAGAATGCCGCCGCCGTGCCGACGGCGGGCGACGCCGGGGCGGCGGATGACGGCGACGAAACAGCATGACCGCGCTTATCGTGATTGCCGCCGTCGCGCTTGTGCTCCTGCTGATCGGGCTGATACCGGTCGGCGTGGACGCGGCCTGGGACGGGGCCTTGACGCTTGCGGTGCGTGCGGGGCCGCTGTCCTTTCGCATCGGCGGCAAAGGCGATAAGCCGGCGGACGGGGACGGCGAGGAGAAGGCCGAAAAGAAGGCGGACAAAAAAAGGGAAAAGAAAAAGAAGCCGGAGGACGGGGAGAGGCCGAAGCGGGGTCTGCCCCCGACGCCGGTGCTGAAAAGCATCGTCCGGCGCGGCTGGCGGGCGCTGTGCCGCCTCGTCGCGTCGATCAGGGTGGATGTGCTGCGCGTGCATTTCACGTCGGCGTTCGGCGACCCGTACACGACCGCGATGGCCTACGCCGCCGCCGGGACGGCGATGGAGGGACTTCTCCGCGCCGGGGGCGGCCATATCCGTTTTTCGGATCTGCGTGCGGACGTGGATTTCGACGCGGACAGCCCCGTCATCGACGGCCGCGTCCGCGTGACGATTCGCGTATTCCGGGCCGTCGGCGCGGCGCTGCGCCTCGGGTTCGGGGTACTTTGGGATTATCTGCGCTATATCAGGGAGGTAAAACGCAATGGAAAACAACGCGATCGGGAGCATGATGGACGCCGCGATGGATAAAATCCGCGGCATGGTGGACGCGAATACCGTCGTCGGCGAGCCGATCACGACGCCGGACGGCGTGATGCTGATCCCGGTGTCGAAGCTGAGCTTCGGCTTCGCCTCGAGCGGGAGCGACAAGTCCGGGGCGGCGACGAAGGGCGGCGTCTGGGGCGGCAGCGGCGCGGCGGTCAAGGTCGATCCGATCGGCTTTCTGATGATCCGCGACGGCACCGCCCGCCTCGTCAGCATCCAGCCGCCGGCGTTCAGCACGACCGACCGGCTCCTCGACATGGTGCCCGAGGTCATGGACAGGATCGAGGGCTACGTCGAAAAATTCGCGGAGCGGAAAAAGGAAAACGCGGACGCCGGGTATAACCGGGAAAGCGTGGAAATCGCGGACAGCGTGAAAAGCGCGGACAACGCGGAGAGCGCAAAAAGCGCGGAG
>CAJOFW010000008.1:26397-33387 GCA_905234005.1 uncultured Oscillospiraceae bacterium | reverse complement strand
CCAGGGCGGTCTCAACCAGCACAGTCGCCTGAAAGGAGGAGGGCTATGGCAGCCGAAATGAACTATTCGGTTTTGATGTCGGTCTATTTCAAGGAAAAAGCGGAATTCCTGTCCGAGGCCATGCGGAGCATCTTCGACCAGACCGCCGTGACGGACGATTTCGTCCTCGTCTGCGACGGGCCGCTGACTCCGGAGCTGGACGCCGTGATCGACGATATGCTCGCGGCGCACCCGGAGACGCTCCACCCAATCCGCCTGGAGAAAAACGGCGGGCTTGGCAACGCGCTGAACATCGGTCTGCGCGCCTGTAAAAACGAGCTGGTCGCCAGAATGGACTCGGACGATATCAGCAGGCCCGACCGCTGCGAAAAGCAGCTTGCGCTGTTCGGACGCATTCCGGAGCTGTCCATCGCGAGCGGCATCGTGGAGGAGTTTACCGACTCCGTCGAGAATATCCAATCGCGCCGCGTCCCCCCGGAGACCATGCCGGAAATACTGGAATTCGCCAAAAAGCGCAACCCCTTCAACCATCCCTGCGTGATGTACAGAAAGCAGGCTGTCGAGGCCGCGGGCGGGTATCAGGACTTCTATCTGCTGGAGGACTATTACCTCTGGGTGCGGATGCTCCAGTCCGGCGCGGTCGGCTGCAACCTGCAGGAGCCGCTGCTGTGGATGCGGGCAGGCTCCGACCTGTATAAGCGGCGGTCTGGGTGGAAATACGCCAAAAGTCAGAGAGACCTGTTCCGGTATATGCGCGATTCGGGCTTCATCTCCACGGCGCGGTATATCGGAAACACGGTGCTCCGAGCCGGCTCCTCCCTGGCCCCGAACGGGCTGAGAACCGCGATGTTCCAGATTTTTGTCCGAAAATGAGGCGGTCGAAATGCGCGTATTGATCATCAGCCACAATGTCATCAGCGAGACCAACAACATGGGAAAGACGCTGCTCTCCTACTTCCAGGACTTCTCCCCGGACGAGGTCGCCGAGTTCTATATCCAGGAGAAGGAGCCGAAAAACGCGTCCGTGTGCCGGTCGTTCTTCCGCGTCACCGACCGCGACGCCCTGAAATCGGTGTTCGGGAAGAGGGTCGGCACGGAGCTCACCCTCGACGGGAGCGTCGAGGAGACGGTCATCGAGGCGAAGGGCGCCGTGGAGGCGATCCGGCAGTACGGCAGAAAAAGGAATTCCATCGTCTTTGCGCTCCGCAACTCCATCTGGGCGCTGTCCCACTGGAATACGCGGGCTTTACGGGACTGGCTCGGGCGCTTTGACCCGGAGGTCATCTTCTTCCTGGCGGGGGACTATGCCTTCATGTTCGATATGGCGCTGACCATCCGGGACTATCTGCAAAAGCCGATGGTCGTCTGCTGTGTGGATGATTACATATTCTACAACGTAAACGAAGACTCCGCCCTGGGGCGGCTCGAGCACCGGGCCTACATGAAATCCGTGCGGCGGGTGATGGAGAAGGCGTACTGCGTCCTCACCATATCCGATTCCCTCAGCGAGGCGTATCACGAGCAGTTCGGAAAGCCCTGCTACACGCTCCACACAAACGCAAAGCGGCGCGAGTCCCGGCCGGCGGTCGAAGGCGGTAAGGTCGCCTATTTCGGCAATCTCGGTTATCTCCGCCGTGAGCCGCTGATTGAGATCGGCAGGGCCGTGCGGGATATCGGTCTCGACGGTTTCGACGGGATCGACGTCTACTCCGCCGAGAAGAACCCCGAGAATCTGCGCGGTCTGACCGAGGAAAACGGCGTCCGCTTCCGCGGCGAGATCCCGCCCGCGGAGGTCGGCCCGAAAATGGACGAATGCGTCGCGATCATCCATACCGAGGCGTTCAACGAGACCACGCAGAAGATGGTGAAGTACTCCGTATCCACCAAGATCGCGGATGCGCTCCTGAATGGGCCGTGTCTCATCGCCTACGGCCCGGAGGGCATCGCCTCCATCGACTACCTCCGTGAGCACCGGGCTGCCTATGTAATCACGCGGCCCGAGGATCTCCGCTCCGGCCTTCGGGAGATACTGACCGACGCCGCCCTGCGCGGGGAGATCGTCCGAAACGCCCGCGCTCTCGCGGCCCGAAACCACGACGCGACCATCTACCCAAAAAGGGTGCGCGGATGGCTGCAGGAGGCGATTGACGCCGCGCAGACCGACGCGGCGGAGACGGGCAAATGATAGTGGACAGCGAAGGAATCAGGATATATACGGATCAGATTATCCTGCTTCTGCTCTTCCTGTTTGCCATTGATTTTGCCGATATGTCGGGCATCCTGATAGCGCTGATACTCATTGTGTTTTTTTTCCTGCGCGCACCGGAGCTTCGGTTTGACCGCAGCGCCGGCATTCTGATTCTGTTTTCCTGCTTCTACTTCGGCAGCGTGGCCTTCTACGAGGGCCTGACCGTCGACACCGTCATCAAATTCGCCCTGGCGCCCTGGGGGAACTATGTTCTCGCCTACACCCTGCGCCTGAGAAACCGGGACATCTCCGTCACCGATTTTTCAACCCTCATCGCGTTCGGCTTTTTTTTGCACGGTATGCTGAATCTCTTTGCGGGCATCCGCGTATTCGGCGCGAACCTGAACAACAACTTCCGGCTTGCCTACGATTTCTGGCAGGGGCGAACGATCTCCGTCACGACGGCCTCCCTCTATTACACCCCCTTTACCATGATGTCGATCGGTTTGATTTTCTTTTCAAAGCGAAAGGCCATTAAACTCCTGTCGGTGGTCTCGGTCGCCATGGCGCTGTATGCCTCCATGATCTACCAGAACCGGACACTGATTCTCGCCTGCGCGCTGGTTTTATCCCTGAATGTGCTTCTGGTCACGATAGACAGGGACATCCCGTTCCGGAAAAAACGCACGGTCTATATCATCCTTGCCTCCTTTGTACTGGCAGCCGCCGTCGCCTTTCTGACCAACATCGGCGGCCTGCGGGACACCATCATGAACAGCAGTCTGATGAACCGGGTAAGCAGCGGCAAGCAGGACAGAACAACCATCTGGATCAGCTTCATCTTCGGCGAGGCCTGGAAGTATCCCTTCGGCGGAACAAAGGCGGTTCTCTACGATAACAAGCCCTTTGTTCATAATTTGTGGCTTGACACCTTCCGCCGCACGGGTTTTTTCCCCTTTATTTTTCTGATACTTTTCACGCTCCTCTCCGCGCTCGACACCAGGGAATTCTGCAGGCTCGGCAGGCTGAACGGAGAGGACACCTCCGTCTTCATCTCGCTTCTGGGCGGGATGATGCTGTCGTTCATGGTGGAGCCGGTGATAGAGGCAAACCCTTACGTTTTTTACCTCCCGCTTTTCGTGATGGGTGCGGTCAACGGACACAACCGGGACACAAACAATCTGCTTGAGAACCCTCTCGCCTGGGAGCCGTAGCCCCAAGCCGGCTTCCGTGAGACGCGGCGGCCTTCGGGAAGGAAAGATAAGGAATGATATTGAGATGATCAAAGTCGTTTTTGTCTCCAACTATTTCAATCACCACCAGTCCAGCTTTTCCGACGCGATGTTCCGTCGGGCGGACACGGACTATCACTTCATCGAGACCGTGCCCATGGAGGCCGAACGGAAGAACATGGGCTGGAGCGCGGAGAACCGGCCGCCGTATGTCCTGCCCGCGTACGAGTCGGACGCTGTCCGCGAGCGGTGCGGGAAAATCCTTCTGGAGGCGGATATCGCCATCATGGGAGACGCGCCGGACGCCTGGGTCGCGCCCCGGCACCGGGCGGGGAAATTTGTCTTCCGTTACAGCGAGCGCTTCTACAAAAACGGCTGTCCGAAATGGCAGATCCCCCTGCGGTTCGTGAAGAATTATTTCCGCTTCAACCGCTTTCGGAATGATTATATGCTCTGCGCCAGCGCCTTTACGGCGGCGGACGCGGCGGTCACCCGCTCCTACGTCGGCAAGAGCTACCGGTGGGGCTATTTCCCCGAGGCGAAGAGGTACGAGCTGTCGGCGCTGTTTGCGCGGAAGCGGTCGAACCCGGTCGTCACCATCCTCTGGGCGGGCCGCCATCTGGACTGGAAGCACCCGGACTACGCGGTCGCGGCCGCGGAATATCTGAAGGCCCGGCAGCTTCCCTTCACGCTCCGGCTCATCGGAACCGGGGAGATGGAGGACGAGCTGCGGGCCATGATCCGGGAAAAGGGACTTTCCGACTGCGTGGAGATGCCCGGCGCGATGACGCCGGCTGAGGTTCGCGCCCACATGGAGGGAGCCGATATCTTCCTCTTTACCAGCGACCGCCGGGAGGGCTGGGGCGCGGTTTTGAACGAATCCATGAACAGCGCCTGCGCGGTCGTGGCCAGCCACGCGATCGGCTCGGTTCCGTTTCTGATCCGGGACGGCGAAAACGGCTTTATCTATCGCGACGGGGATGTGTCGCAGCTTTCCGAAATCGTCGCCGGGCTTGTCCGGGATCGCGATTTGCGCGAGAGGGTCGGCAAGGCGGCGTATGAGAGCATTATCGGCGAATGGAACGCGGAGATCGCGGCGGAACGGCTGGTCGCGCTGTATGAGGATCTCAGCGCAAACGGCAGCAGCACACTTTTCCGGGATGGGCCGTGCAGCCCCGCTCCGATGATACAGGATGGGTGGTATCACAATGATCGGGATTCTTAAAAAACTGCACCTGTTTGGTACATATAAGCGCTTCGGCACATTTCTGATAAACCACGTCTTCGTCGGGATGGGCGGAACCGCAAGCCGCATAAAATGCGCCATACTGCGCTCGATGGGTCACCGCATCGGGACCGGCACCACGATCGTCAGCCCCGTCTATTTCATCGCGCAGGCCGACATCGGGGATAACTGCTGGATCAACCGGGGCTTTACCATACACGGCAACGGGATCGTCCGCATCGGAAACAACTGCGACATCGCCCCGGACGTCTCGTTTCTGACGGGCGGTCACGCGATCGGCGGCAGCGACCGCCGGGCCGGCCCGGGCGAGATCTACGAAATAACCGTCGGGAACGGATGCTGGATCGGAAGCCGGGCGACGATACTCGGCAACACGACCATCGGGGACGGGTGCGTGATCGCCTCGTGCGCCTGCGTGGCGCGCGATATCCCCGCCGATACCCTGGCCGGCGGCGTTCCGGCAAAAATAATCAGGAGGCTTGCGGATGAAGCTCCCGAACCTGTTGAAGCATAAGGCGGTCAAGAACGCCGGCTGGCTCATTGTCGGCCGGGTCGTTCAGATGGTCTGCGCGTTTGTCGTCTCACTGCTGACGGCGCGGTATCTCGGGCCGGGCAACTTCGGCCTCGTGAACTACGCCCTCGCCTATACCACCTTCTTCTACGCGGTCTGCACGCTCGGCATCAACTCCATACTCGTCAAGGCGCTGATCGACGAGCCGGAGAACGAGGGTGAAACGCTCGGAACCACCCTTGTTCTGCAGATGGCGGCGAGCCTGCTGTCCGCCCTGATGATCTACGGCATCGTCAGTCTTGCGGATGGCTCGGAGCCGCTGACGGTCCTCGTGACGGCGCTGTGTACGATCGGCCTGTTCTTCCGCGTTTTTGAAACCCTCAACTACTGGTTTCAGGCGCATCTGCTGTCGAAGTACACAGCCATCACGTCCACCGTGGCCTATATCATCACCTCCGCGTACAGGGTGCTGCTTCTGGTGCAGGGGCGGTCGGTGCAGTGGTTCGCGCTGGCCACGGCAGTCGACTATCTCGCGGTCACCGTGCTGCTCCTTGTCTTCTACAAAAAGTGCGGGGGGCCGTCGATGGGCTTCTCCCGGCGGCAGGCGGAGCGCCTTCTGAAAATGGGCGTGCACTTCATCCTCGCGGGACTGATGGTCTCCATCTACGGCAACACCGACAAATTCATGCTCAAGCAGATGGTGGGCGAGGAGTCCGTGGGCTACTACTCGACGGCCGTCTCCCTCTGCAACACCTGGGTGTTTGTCCTCTCCGCGATCATCGACTCCATGGTACCCATGATCATGGAATCGCACAAAACCGATTACCGGCGCTATGAACAGCAGAACCGTCTGATGTACTGCATCGTGTTCTATCTGTCGGTGGTCGTCTCGCTGGCGTTCGTTTTTCTCGCGAAGCCGGCCATACGCATCCTGTACGGAGAGGCTTATCTGCCCGCCGTACTGCCCCTGCAGGTCATTACCTGGTATACCGCCTTTTCCTATCTGGGCGTGGCCAGAAACGCCTGGGTCGTCAGCGAGAACCAGCAGAAGTATATCACGCCCATCTACGCCGGCGCCGCCGTCACCAACGTCATACTGAATTATTTCCTGATCCCCACGCTGGGCGCCGTCGGCGCCGCAATCGCCTCCCTGATCACGCAGGCCAGCACGGTTTTTGTATTTCCGCTGTTCATCAAATCCATGCGCCGCAATACCGTCCTGCTCGCGGAGGCCCTGGTTTTCAGGAACATCCGGTAAGCCTGATCGCCGCGGAACAGAATATCGCCGATCCCCGACCGCAACGGGATCAACGTCAAATCCAGCCTCGCAGATCGGAGGGAGCGTATTGAAAACCATCGTATTCATAAACGGCGCGAACGTAGGAAGCACCGGACGCATCGTCTACGGCATATCGCGTCTGGCGCAGACGCGGGGATATCGGACATTTCGCGCCTATCCGAAGAGCCGAAACCTTCTTCCGGCGCAGGAGAACGATATCATCATCAGCAGCGTGCCGGTCAAGTTTCTCAGCACCCGCGCCGCGTGGCTGACCGGGCTGAACGGCTGCTTCGCGTGGTTCTCGACCCGGCGGCTGCTGAAAAAACTGGAGAGCCTCAGGCCGGATATCCTGCATCTGCATAACCTCCATGACAGCTACATAAACCTTCCCATGCTGTTCCGCTATATTAAATCGCATCCGGTCAGAGTCGTCTGGACGCTGCACGACTGCTGGAGCTTCACCGGACACTGTCCGCATTTTACGCTCTGCGGCTGCGACCGCTGGAAGAGCGGCTGCGGGCATTGCCCCCAGCC
>CAJOFW010000008.1:12702-26207 GCA_905234005.1 uncultured Oscillospiraceae bacterium | reverse complement strand
GGCGCGGAGGCGTCCCCGGACGGGCCGAAATACATGGTTCTGGGCGTCTCCTTCGGCTGGAGCGAGCAAAAGGGGCTGGACGTCTTTGAATATCTCGCCGCAAATCTGGGCGAGAGCTATCGGGTCGTCCTTGTAGGAACCGACGAGGCACTGGACGCCCGCCTGCCCGACGGGATCCTGTCGATCCACCGGACGCACGATCAGAAAGAGCTTGCCGAGATCTACTCCGCCGCGGATGTTTTCGTAAATCCAACGAGGCAGGAGGTCCTGGGAATGGTCAATCTGGAGGCCCTTGCCTGCGGCACGCCGGTCGTTTCCTTCCGAACCGGAGGGTGCCCCGAATGTCTTGACGAAAGCTGCGGCTCAGTGGTTCCCGTGGATGACAACGAGGGTCTGCTGCGGGAGGTGGTGCGCGTCTGCGAGACCGCGCCGTACACCCCGGAGGCGTGCACCGCCAGAGCCTCCCGTCTCGAACGGGACGCGCAGTTTGAGCGGTACCTCCGTCTATATGAATAAAAACCGGCCTCTGCCCCGCGGTTCGTCCGGCAGAGACCTTTTTCAGCGGCAAGCCACGGTAAAAGCCCCGTCCGGCGAACAGCCGGGGCAGATAACCTGAGCGAATAGCAAACTATGAAGTATTTGATCATATTGATCGGCGCGGTCATGGCGTCCGCCATACTCCTGCTGGTCAGACTTGTACCGGATACGCTTTCCCTGGCGATCCTGTGCGCCATGTCGGCGGTGCTGGCACTGGGCTTTGTTCTCGGCATCATTCCCGTCATACGCTTTTCCGCCGGGTTCCGCCGGGCGCTGAAGACGATCGGTGACGCGGCCGGGGTGAAGACCGCGGACGCCTCCCTGCTGATCATGCGTGAGAAGGAGCCGTTCCGGCAGAAGGAGCTGGATCGGACGTTTCAGGCGTATAAGGAGGTCATCCAGCGCCAGAGCAGCGCCGGCGAGGTGCTGCGGGACATCTCGGAATTCTTCAGCGAGGATTATCTCTCCGTCCGGAGCTGGCAGGGCCTGATGGTGCAGATTCCCGGCATTCTGACGGGTCTTGGCATTCTGGGCACATTCATCGGCCTGCTCACGGGCATCGGAACGCTTGCCTTCAGCTCGGTCGAGGCGGCCATCGACAGCATCGCGGTGCTGATCACCGGCATCCAGACCGCGTTCTACACCTCCATCTCGGGCGTTATCCTCTCGATCCTTTTCAACATCCTGTACCGAATCCTGTGGAATAACCTGATGAGACTGCACGGTATGTTCATTGACAGCTACCACAAGCAGATCATCGCACCCACGGATGTGCAGATGCGGCACGAGCTTCGCGGCGGCTTTCGCGAGGTGGTTCGCCGGCTGGATCGTCTCCCCCAGAACCTCGGATACTCCCCCGTGCGCGGCAGCCGCGGCTCGTATTTCAGCGAGGGCAACGAAAAGCTGCTGATGCCGCAGATCGTACAGGCGATGCGGGAGGAGCAGTTCATCATCTACCTGCAGCCCATCGTGACGCTGCGTACGCGGCGGATCGTCGGGGCGGAGGCTCTTGTGCGCTGGCGGCATGATTCGCTCGGCGTGCTGACGCCGGGCTCCTTTCTCCCGGTGCTTGAGAAAAACGCTTACATCACAAAGCTGGATCGGTACATCTGGGAGCTGGCCTGCAAAATGCTCCGGGACTGGATCGACCATGACATCCGGCCTCTGCCCGTCACGCTGAACGTGTCCAAGGCGGATATGCTCGCGATGGATCTGCCGGCGGTCTTCGCCGGACTGATAGAGCGGTATCAGCTCCCGCCGAGGATTTTGGAGCTGGACATCGGCGTCAACGCCTACACCGAGGTGAGCGACGTCGCCGCCGAGGTGCTCGCGAAGCTGCGCGGCATGGGGCTGAAGGTGACGCTGGACGGCTTTCGGGGCGATTTCGTCGCCTTCCGGAACGTCCGCCGGATCGAGGCGGACTGCATGAAGCTCGATCTGCGCTATCTCTCCGGGCCGGGGAACGAGTCGCTGCTGGAGGAGTGCTTTGCCAAGGCCAAGATGCTCGGCATCGAGATCACCGTGTGCGGCATCGAGAGCGCGGCGCAGCTTACGACGCTGGAGACCCTGGGCTGCAGCACCGGCCAGGGCTTCTACTTCCATCACCCCCTCCCCGTGGAGGAATACGAGGAGCTTACGGGGTACCGTAATCGCACAGGTCAATGAAAAAGAATCGATACGACGAAACGGTAGACTACTGGGACACGCTGGCGGACGGCATGGTTGCTCTGTTTCTGTGCATCCTGCTGATCGTTATGCTCTTTATCCTGTATTTCAGCCGTACCGTGGAGTACAACGAGCACGTGGACGACGCCTACGGCAACAACGCGGCTGATTACGCCGAGCCGTCCCCGACGCCGACGGATATCCACCGATATGACGACCCCCATCCCGGCGACGACGATGAGGAGTCGGTCATCACCGAAGCCGGCGGCGGCGGCGAGGGCGAGGAGGAACAGCACGAGGAGGAAACACGTCCCGAGGGCGTCGGCTACGGCGATGAGGGCGAAAAATCCGCCGTGTTTGTCGAGGTCGTGGACGCGGAGACAAAGCTTCCCCTTGCCCGCGAGGGGATAGAGTTCGAGCTGTACGACAGCGCGATGCACCTGCAGCGGCTGAACGACTACTATCCCGTCCGCGTCGAGCACACGCGTTTTGAGACGACCGAGTCCGGGCAGTTTTATCTGCCGGAGAAAATATACGAGGGGGACTATATCTTCCGTGCGCTGACCGTGGTGGAGGGCTACGCTCCTGCGGACGACACGCCGTTTTCCCTCTCGGCCTACTATGACTGGGAGTCGCCCTTTTACGTCACCATCGAGATGTCCCCTCTGCGCAGCGCGATCAGAATCCAGCTCGTGGACAAAAGCACGGGCAACCCCGTCGCCGGCGGCTCCTTTCATGTGTTCGCCGCCGAGAGCATCGTGACGCTGGACGGAACGATCCGCTACCATGCCGGCGATCTGGTCGACACCATCGAGCTGGACGCGAACGGCTACGGAGAGAGCATCGGCCTGTATTTCGGAAGGTACTTCCTGCGCCAGGTGCGCGTGCCTGATTTCTACGGGATCATCAGCGGGGATATTTCGACCGAGGTGCTGGATGAAAACCCCACCCCTGAGATTATCCAGGCCGAAAAGACGACCCTGGTATTGACGCTGCGGGACGCCCTCTATGACAATATCACGCTCCCGGACGCGGAGTTTACCGTGTCCGGCGGCACACGGCCGAGCGAGACGCTCGTGACGGACTCCACAGGGCAGATCATTCTGACAAACCTGCAGAAAAGCACCACCTACACGGTTCAGCAGACTGGCCCGTCCTCAGACTACCAGATGGACACGGCGGAGCACAGCTTCACGGTCGACGGTACCGGCCTGATCCAGGGTTCGATCCGTCAGACGATGAGCATCAAGAACCGGATCACACGCGTGTCCTTCTCGGTGACCGGGACACTGCTGGAAACCCGCGTGTCCGACGTGCGCATGCTCCTGCAGGACGCGGAGGGCGCAACGGTCGAGCAGTGGACGACAAGCGGTCAGGACGCGATCATCACGGGCCTTGCGCCGGGCACCTACCGCCTGATCATCGGCGGGGCTGTAGACAATCCCATTGAGCTATACGTCTCCGACGAGATAAACGTCCAGCAGTTTACCTACAAGCACTGGACGCTGACGGACACGGCCATCGTGGCGGGAGGCAGCGTCGCTCTGCTTGGCGCGCTGACGCTCCTCATCTTTGTCAGCCGGCGCAGAAAACGCTCACGGAGAGGAGCAAGGTCATGACAAACGACACACAGCAGCAGCAGCAAACAGCCGTTGTCATCCCCGCCGCCCAGGGGAACAGGTCGCCCGGCCAGGAGATACGCGTACGGGAAATTCTCCACGTTCTGTTAAAGCGCAGGATGTGGATCGTGACAGGCGCCGTTATCGGCGTGGTCTTCGGTCTGGCGCTCTCGGTGCTGTCCTATGTAAAGTCGCAGACGATCCAGCAGTACGCCATCAGAACCTCCATCGCCCTCACCTCGCAGAGCCAGAACGGTATGTTCTCCAAGGACTCGCGGGATCCGGATTCCACAGATTTCTATCTGGCCGAGGACATGGTGGACGCCGCGGTGTTCATTCTCATGAGCGACAGTATGCTGGACAGGATCATCGAGGACGTCAACCTGATCGGCGTCGCCGCACGGGATATCTCGAACAGCATCAGCTTTGAGCAGTACAAGGAGACGCAGATCATTCTGATCAATCTCTACTGGGGCAACGGCGCGGAGGGCGTCCGCATCCTCGAGGCCATGAATGCCCTCGCGCCCGAATTTCTGATCGACACCCTGATGCTGGGCAACGTGACGGTTATCAACAAGCCCACCGCCCGCTTTGTCATCGGCGGCAACCTGAATCTGACGCGCAATCTCGTCCTCGGTATTATGCTCGGCGTGGTTATGGGCGCGGCAGTCGCGATACTGGAGCTTCTGCTCAAGCCCACGCTGCTGACGCTGACGGACGTGGAGCGGCGGCTTCGCGTCCCGCTGCTGGGTACCATCGGTGAGAACGACGACGAGACCCCGATCCAGACGGAGCTGCTCAGCAAGGACAACAACACCGCCGAACGAACGGGCCTTGCCGACAGCTATCTGGCTGCGGCGTACGCTCTGAAGCGCCGCCTCAGCGGTCTGGAGCACCCCATTGTGGCGATCACCTCCGCGGAACGCGGGGAGGGGCGCACCGTTATCACCGCGTGTCTCGCGGCGGCGCTGTCCCAGATCGGCGTCCGTGTTCTGGCTGCGGATTTTGACTTTCAAAATCCCATGCTGACGGGGTTGTTTTTCGAGGAGGTCGAACCCGAGCGTTCGATCAACGCGCTGTATCGGGGCGAAACCCACCCCCGGGACGCCGTCGCGGCCGTCAACGGCACGCTGGATCTCCTGCCCGCCCTGCTGGAGCGGGAGCCGATACCGCTCAACCACATCACGCTTGATCTCATCCGGCGGCTGCGGGACGACTACGACATGATCCTGGTGGACACCCCGCCGGTCGGCCAGATCGCGGATACCATGGTGCTCAACGAGCTGACGGAGCTGTCCCTGTTCGTTATCCAGTACGACGGGGCGACGCAGGCTGTGCTGAAGGATGCGCTCAAGCGGCTCGACAGCGTGGATATGCGCGTAATCGGCAGCATTGTCAACCGCGTGAAGAGCCGGCTGAACACGCACCGCAACGGGCAGCAGAGCAGCGCGGAGCGCAGGTTCCTCAGGCGGCTCTGGAAGCGCTTCCAGAAGAAAAGAGCGCAGAAAAAGAAAAAGAAGCGGGAGCGGGGCAAAGGCCGCCGCTCACGGGCGGAAGGATGAGCGCCAGACCACCTCGCCGTCGGGATTCAGGCCGACGATGATCGAGGTGACCGGGTAATCCACGGGGACAAGCCGGGTAAACAGACGGTAGGAGCCGAGCGTCCGATCGGCGTTTTCGGGGAAGAAGCCCAGGTTGTCAAAGCCGTAGGATATCCGCTGCTCCGGCAGCAGCTCCGGCTCGTTCGTGTGGATGTGACAGATGATCTCGGCGTCCGCCGCGATGCCGTCGCCGATCAGGAATATCAGCTCGCCGCCGGACTGCAGCACATAGCAGTCGTATTCCGCCGAGAACGCCTTCAGCACGGCGTCCTCCGGCAGCGGCTGCTCATCCGCCGAGGCGGGAACCGGGATCGGCGGCGTCCCGCCCTCCACATACTGCACCTCCGCGTCGGTCAGATACACGCCGGCGGACAGCGTCGCGTACCCGCTGAACCGAACCCGCAGCTCGTACTGCACGCCCGGCGACCGCGCCGCTGTGGCGGTATAGCTGTCGCCGTCCCGGGTGACCTCAGCCTTCAGAACCTCATGTCCGTGCGTCAGCAGGATCTGATAGTCGGTCTCCGCGCCGTCGTAAAGGAAGCAGCGTCCGCTGAAGCTGTCACCGTCCGTCTGCTCCACCGAGAACCAGAAGTCGTCTGTCTTCCGCAGATTGGTCATGACCACCATCCGGCTCATCTGCCGGCAGCCGAGAAGGCCGGCGACCAGCATCAGCACGGGAAGGACGCCGACGACGATCACCCGGCCCGCGCCGTTCTCCCGTCTCAAAAGGACGGCCGCCGCGAGACGATACAGCAGCAGACCGAGCACTGTTCCCAGCGTGTTGTTGAAGAGATCGTCCAGCTCGAACCAGCCCCGGCCGAGGAGATATTGCAGCGCCTCCACGCCCAGCGAGAGCAGAAAGCCCGACAGGATCGTGAGAGCGGGTCTTGTCCGCTTCGCGTTCCCGTCCGCTGAGAAAAACAACGCGATCAGATACCCGAGCGGGATGAAAAGCCCGATGTTCTCCATAACCCCCGTTCCGGCCGTTCTGTCGCCCGACAGCCACGCCCGCCAGGAGGCAAACGGCGACAGGATGACGCTCCTTGTCAGCGAGTCTGCCCGGGACAGCACCGTGACATACACCACGCAGGCGATAAAGCCGATCAGCAGCATCCCCTGCCAGATTTTCCGATGAACCTTCACGTTCCGATCCTCCCTCGCATTTTCCCGATGGTATGGTTTTGATACCGCTCTCCCATGAAAGGCTTCGTTTCGTTACCGGCCGCAAAGCCCCGGAAACGCTGCCGTTTCAAAGCGAATACAAGTTCTTTTTGATACTTTTTTCAAGAAAAAGTATCAAAGCGCCCTATACGCAGTCACCACTCCCGCATACAGCGGGGGTGGTGACTGTTTTGTGTCTTGTGGTTGTCTGCCGCCGAATCACCTGTCGGTCCTGTCGAGATATTTTTCCAGCGTGGCGTACATCAGATCCGGCTCGATGGGCTTGGCGAGATGGGCGTTCATGCCCGCCTCCATCGAACGCTTCACATCCTCGTCGAATACGTTTGCCGTCAGGGCGATGATGGGGATGGTCTTCGCGTCCGGGCGATCCATGGCGCGGATCGTCTCCGCCGCCGTCAGGCCGTCCATGATTGGCATACGCACATCCATCAGGATGGCGTCGTAGTAGTACGGCGGATTGCCGGCGAACATCTCCGTCGCGAGCTTTCCGTTTTCGGCGTGTTCGGGGATCATGTCCTCCAGCTCGAGGAGATCCTGCAGAATCTCCGCGTTCTGTGCCACATCCTCCGCCATCAGGATCCTGCGCCCGGCGAGGACGCTCCTGCCCTTTTCCTCCTCAGCCTCGTCGGCGGGAGCCGCCGCGCCAGACTTCTTCCGGAGGATGGAGTTGATCTCGTGGAGCAGGCTGTCAGCAAAGAGGGGCTTCGCGCCGATGCTGTCAACGCCGCCTTCGTTTGCCTCGTCCTCGATGATGTCCCAGTTGTAGCCGGTCAGCATGATAACGGCGGTTTTGTTTTCGTCGAACTCGCGGATCATATGCGTAAGCTCAAGGCCGTTCATATTGGGCATCTTGAAATCGGTGATCACAAGCCCGTAAGGGGTTTTCGCCTCGAACGCGTCGCGGATGACGCCGATGGCCTCCCACGGATCGAGGAAGCAGTCCGCCTCTATACCGAGGCTTTTCAGCACCATCTGCGCGTGCTCGCAGGAAACGGGGTCGTCGTCCACCACGGCGGCGCGCATATTCGCGGGAATGATAACGCCGCTGCCCGGCTCGAAGCTGCGGCCCGAGCGGTTCAGGACGACGGTAACGGTGAAGACGGAGCCGACGCCCTTCTCGCTCTCTACCACGATGGAGCCGTTCATCATCTCCACAAGGTTCTTGGTGATCGAGAGGCCGAGGCCGCTGCCGCCGTAGCGAACCGTGTTGCTCATATCCTCCTGGGAGAAGGCCTCGAAGATGTGCGGGATGAACTCCGGATCCATGCCGATGCCGGTGTCACGCGAAACAAAGCGCATGGTGCAGGTGTCCTCGTTTTCCTCCACCTGTTCAACGGTCAGGAGAATGCTGCCGGGGGCGTCCGTGAATTTCACCGCGTTGCCCAGAATATTGATGAGCACCTGCTTGAGCTTCATGTCGTCGCCGTAGTAGTAGTCGTTGACCTGCCCGATGACGCTGCATTCGTATGTAAGGCCCTTCTCGGCGCACTGGCCGTTGATCATGATGTTGACCTGATCGAGGAACTCACGGAGGGAGAACTCCTCGTTTTTCAGTATCATGCGGCCCGATTCGATGCGGCTCATATCCAGCACGTCGTTGATGAGGCCGAGAAGATGCCTTGCGCTCGCGCCGATCTTTTCGAGCTGCTCACGGGTCTGCGGCTGCAGATTCGGATTGCGCAGGGCGAGGATGTCGAGGCCGATGATGGCGTTCATCGGCGTGCGGATCTCGTGGCTCATGTTGGACAGGAAGCTTGTCTTGGCGTGACTGGCCTCCTCCGCGATGGCCCTTTCGATCTCAGCCTGCCGTTCCCGTCGCTGGGTGATGGACATGATGTCGATCATGACAACCAGCGCGATCACGATCATGCCGACCTGGATCACGATGTCGCGGGTCATTGATTTGTCAATGCTGCGCCGCCCGTTTACGAGGTATTCATAGGTCGAGGCGGCGGTTCCCTCGTCCCCGTCCAGTTCAGCGGATTCGAGATACTGCTCCTGGATCGGCTCCGCGTACTCCTCCACCGCCGTGCTGGCCGCCTGCAGCATCCACACGCTGGAGGTGAAAATGGTGAGCGAGAGCAGAATGACCAGCGCGAAGGTGGAGCGGCCGAGGCGTTTTTCCCTGTCCTCAATGATCAGCATACGCAGAACCAGGAATCCGAGAATGCTCCAGACCGCGAGAATCAGATACGATTCCGTGGACAGCGTTTTCACGGCGGTGATGTTCGGGATCAAAAACTCCAGCGCAAAGAGGATGGAAATGATGACGCCGGCAACGCCGATGGCGACATAGCGCCGGTTTTTTTCGAGCCTTGCGGTCTTCCAGGCAGCCGCCGATACGATTGCGTAGGTAATGGTTGCGCCGACGGTCGTAACGTCAACGATCCAGCTGATCGCCGTCCGGCCGAGGAACGGGAAGATCACGGATATGATCAGAATGACCAGGATCGCGCTGCGGGGCGCGTGGTTTTTGTCGAGCTTTCCGATCGAACCGGGAAGCATTCCGTCGTTGGCCAGACTGCACAGGAGCCGGCTCAGGCCGATGAAGTTTCCGATCAGGCCGGTCAGCACCGCGCACAGGGCCGCGACGCCAAGGATCGCGGAGCCGGCGCCTCCCAGAGCGGTATTTGCGGCAAAGAAGGCAGGCTGCGATGCCGCGCCCTGATAGCTGCTCAGATTCGTGATGTACTCCGTCCAGGAGCCGCAGCCCTCCGGCAGGGAGGTGACCGCGAGCAGGGACAGGAGCATATAGGCGATACCGCCCGTCAGCAGGGCGACCGCCATGACGCGAAAGCTCTTCTTCAGGGGAAAGGCGGCCTCCTCCGACGAGTGGCAGATGGACTCAAAGCCCACATACGCCCACGGCGCCAGCGCGAAAACGATAACAATGCCGGAAAGGGGCGTGTAATCCGGGGAACAGGCCGGCTGGAAGGGATGCGCGGCGTTCCCTCCGGCCAGAGCGCCCGCAAAACAGATGATGACACCCAGCAGGAGCACCGCCGCCATGACGATCTGCGTCTTCATGGCAAGCGAACGCCGCAGGCACACCGCCGCCGCGAGCACCAGCGCCAGAACAGCCAGCAGCACCTCGCCCATGTACACATGGTAGCCGGCGATCACATAGTGGAAGCCGAACTGCAGCGCGTCGCCGAACAGGGTGCGGAAGATCAGCGGGAGCGCCGAGGCGTTGGCCCAGATGATGGCGCAGTAGGTCAGACCGACGAACCACGCGGCAAGAAACCCGTGATCATAGCCGAAGCCGCGCCGGGAATAGGCGTAGGTTCCGCCCATCTCGGGGAAGCGGTTCATCAGGAAATGATAATTCGCGGCAATGACGAGCATCACAGCGGCGCCAAGCCCCAGACCGACAGCCGATCCCACCGGGCCGGCAACGGGAAGGAAGGTCGTACCGGGCATGATAAAAGCCCCCCACCCCACGCTGCATCCGAAGGCCAGCGCCCATGCGCCGAGAGCGGTCAAATAGGCCGGGGCGCTTTTTTCTTTTTTTGAAATATCCATTTTCAAAGCATCGCATCCTCCTGTAAACGCTTTTTCCCTTTCTGTCAGAACTGTCATATCTGAATACTGTATCAGTATACCAATATTGCCGCGGAAATGCAATCCCTTCACCGATATCGCCGCGCAATTCGGCGAGGGCGGGCGGGGTGTGCGCCGTCCGGGGTTTATTGATCGGTATCGACCGGCTCGAAAAACGTATCCGGCCGCCCGGGGTCAAACACCTCGTTTGCCCACATGAGCGTGACAAGGTCTTCCGTCCCGGACAGATTGACGATGCTGTGCGTATAGCCCGGCAGCATATGGACGGCCTGTATCCGCTCCCCGCTCACCTCGAACTCGATCACCTCGTCCGTGCCGAGCCTCCGCTCCCGTATCAGGCCGTGCCCGGCGACGACGATGAAGAATTCCCACTTGCTGTTATGCCAGTGCTGCCCCTTTGTGACGCCGGGCTTTGAGATGTTCACGCTGAACTGGCCGTGATCGGCCGTCTTCAGAAGCTCGGTGAAGGAGCCTCTGTCGTCAATGTTCATCTTCAGATCGAAGACGGCCTTATCCCCCGGCAGATAGCTCAGATACATGGAATACAGCTTTTTCTCGAGGGAGCCGGGCGGGATGCGGGGCATGAGGAGAGTGGACGGCTGGTCGTGGAAGGTGTGAAGAAGCTCGACGATCCGCCCCAGCGTCGCCCTGTGGGTCACGGGCGCATGGCAGTAGCGGCCGTCGGCGGACGGGAGCGGCGTCAGGCCGTCGTAAACGACGCCGCCGACCGTCTGACCCGCCGCCGGATAATTCGCCCGGTGCGGCCTGCCCGCCAGCGCGTCGTACATCTCCTCGATCAGATCGTCGATGAACAGAAGCTCCAGCTCGATGCCGGGATCGCTTACGGTGACCGGCAGGCCGCGGGCGATGTTGTGGCAGAAGGTGCCGACGGCGGAGTTGTAATTCGGCCGTATCCACTTCCCCGCGAGATTCGGAAAGCGGTATACATATACGGCGGCGCCGGTCTCCTCGCCGTGGCGGAATACCAGCTCCTCGCAGTCTCGCTTGGACAGTCCGTATGCCGACGTGCCGAACCGGCCGGACAGCGACGCCTGCACGGACGAGGCGAGCATGACCGGGCAGGCGTTGCCGCGCCCTCTCAGGGCGTCCAGCAGCCGGGCGGTGAAATCGGTGTTCCCGGTTCGGAACGCCGCCGGGTCCTCCGGCCGGTTGACCCCGGCAAGGTGGAAGACGAAGCCGCAGTCCGCGCAGAAGCGGTCGAGCTCCCCGGCGGCACTGTCACGGGTGAGGGTGTAGATCTCCCCGATGTGAAGCTCCGGTCTTGTCCGGTTTTTTCCGTCGCGGATGGCCTTCAGGTTTTCGACGAGGTTCCGTCCCACAAAACCGTTCGCGCCGGTTACGAGAATGTTCATATGTCCTTTCTCCAAACCATTTTGTTTACGACGCCGACATAGCTCTGAATGATTTTGACGACCTTATCCGAGACGTTGAGATCTGTGTAGTCCGGAACGGGGACGGCTCCGCCGCCCGGTTCACGGCGCACCATTTCCACGGCGGTATCCACCGCCCGCAGAAGGCCCGTCGTGTCGATCCCGGAGAGGATGAAGCACGCCTTGTCCAGCGCCTCCGGCCGCTCCGTCGACGTGCGGATGCATACGGCGGGGATGGGGTGGCCGATGGAGGTGAAGAAGCTGCTCTCCTCCGGGAGCGTGCCCGAATCGGACACGACGCAGAAGGCGTGCATCTGCAGGCAGTTGTAATCGTGAAAGCCGAGCGGCTCGTGCCGGATCACACGCGGATCGAGCCGGAAGCCGGACGCTTCGAGGCGCTTGCGGCTGCGCGGGTGGCAGGAGTACAGAATCGGCATATCGTACTTTTCAGCCATGCTGTTGATCGCGGTAAAGAGGCTCAGAAAGTTCTTCTCGGTGTCGATGTTCTCCTCCCGGTGAGCGGAGAGAAGGATATACCCCCCCTTCTCCAGACCGAGCCGGGCGTGAATATCGGATGCCCGGATCGAATCCAGATTATCCGTCAGCACCTCGGCCATCGGGGAGCCGGTCACATACGTGCGCTCCCTGGGCAGCCCGCATTCGGCAAGATACCGGCGGGCGTGCTCGGAATACGCGAGGTTCACGTCGGAGATGATGTCCACGATGCGGCGGTTTGTCTCCTCCGGGAGGCACTCGTCCTTGCAGCGGTTTCCGGCCTCCATGTGGAAGATCGGGATATGCAGCCGCTTCGCGGCGATCACGGACAGGCAGGAGTTGGTATCTCCGAGCACAAGCACCGCCTCCGGCATAAGCTCGGTCATCGCCCGGTAGGACGCGGCAATGATATTCCCCATCGTCTGCCCCAGATCCTCGCCGACGGCGTCGAGATACAGCTCCGGATCCGCAAGCCCCAGATCCCGGAAGAAGACGCCGTTGAGGTTGTAATCGTAATTCTGTCCGGTGTGGACAAGAATGGTGTCAAAATATTGACGGCACTTTTTGATCACCGCGGCGAGCCGGATGATCTCCGGGCGCGTGCCCACGATGATCATCAGCCTGATTTTTCCGTTTTCCTTCCACTGTGCCATGTATTTTCTCCTTTCAAGGCTCCGTCATGACGCCCCGTCTGATGTGACGTTCAGGGTTTTGCATCATTCAGGCTGTTATTCCGAACACCTTCGCCCTGCGGTTCCGGCGCGGCGGCTCCATCCCGTTTCCACGCGGAAGATCCGCTGTTATTTTATCACACCCCGCCGCCGTTGACAACGGCAAAAGAATCGCGCAATCCCGGCAAACGGGGGCATGACAGCGCAGGAAGGAGGGCTGCTGCGCACAAAAACGCCGGGCGTCGGCGGCGACCGCCGCGATTTCCATACGGCCAAC
Organism: uncultured Oscillospiraceae bacterium; assembly: GCA_905234005.1. GTDB lineage: Bacteria > Bacillota > Clostridia > Oscillospirales > Oscillospiraceae > CAJOIG01. The sequence continues at coordinate 13,208 of CAJOFW010000008.1, read as the reverse complement.
GCGGAATAATCACATGGAACCGGGCCGGGAGACGAGCCGCATGACCCGGCAGCGCGCTGTTCTGAACTGTTGCAAATGATTAAAAGCCGCCTTGCCCGCCGCAAAAGCGGCAGCCGCAAGGCACGGAAATCACGATTCCTTTGGGATGATTCGCGAAAAGCGCAAAAGAAACCCTTGACATCCCCATTTAGTTAGTGTATACTAATCATGAAGTTAGTTAATCCTAATTATTGGAGGCCGGGTATGTCCGATCAGTATATCGCCAAATATTGCGCGCCGACGCTGGCGGGAATCAAGACCGGCAGTCTGTTCACGGCGGCGTATACGGATCGGGAGGAGCTGTCCCGTGAAATGCGCAGGCTCAACGGGGTGCTGACGAAGCACGGACTGCGGGCAGTGCCGCTGCGTCTGTCCCGCAGACGGGCGCTCATCTATCTTTACCGCCCGGATGCGCTTTCCCGTGACCTTTGCGCACCGGAGGCGCTGGCGATCCTGCGGGCGCGGGG
>CAJOFW010000008.1:0-12510 GCA_905234005.1 uncultured Oscillospiraceae bacterium | reverse complement strand
TTTGCCCGCTATCGGCGCTGCACGGAGACGCTTTGCCGCGCAGCCGCCGAAGGAAGGAAGTTGGAAAGTCTGATCGCGAAAACGAAAAATCCCGCGGTCGGCCGTACATAATATTGAAATGATCGATCATAACACGATCGGAAAGGATGGATTCTTTTATGAGCAAGCTTGCTGTTGTATTCTGGAGCGGCACCGGCAATACCGAGGCCATGGCATCGGCGGTGGAGGCCGGCGCGAAGGAGAAGGGCGCGGAGGTCACCGTGTTCGGCCCCTCGGATTTCGACGCGGCGAAGGCGGCCGGCTTTGACGCCATCGCCCTCGGCTGCCCGGCCATGGGCGGAGAGGTGCTGGAGGAGGAGGAGTTCCAGCCGATGTTCGACGCCGTCAAAGGCTCTCTCGGCGGCAAGGCCGTCGCGCTGTTCGGTTCCTATGGCTGGGGCGGCGGCGAATGGATGCGCGCCTGGGAAGCGGACTGTGACGCCGCCGGAATCAGGCTCGCGGCGGAGAGCGTCATCTGCGCCGACGCGCCGGATGAGGACGCGCTGGCCGCCTGCAAAGCCCTCGGCGCGGCGCTCTGCTGACATGGAAGCGCTGGGCGGCGCGGCGATCGGCCTGGCGCTGGGCACCGTATTCTCCGCGATCAGGCGCATTCTCCGAGACCAGGCGCGGATCGCGGGAAGATATAAACAGCATAAACGGCCCGGGACGCGGTGATGAACCGCTCCCGGGCCGTTTTCCATGGCAGCGCCGCGCAAACAAAGGATACGTTTTCGCCGATCGGACGCGGAGGCGGGTCGCCGCCTCTCCGGTCAGGCTTTTACGCCCGCGATCAGCTTATCGCCGTCGCCTTCCCTGACGCGGACGATTTTCAGGCGGACCGGCGTCGGCTTCCCGTCCAGAACGAGACGGTATTCGAGCAGGAAGCAGCCGTTTTCTTCGATATCGCGCAGAACCGTCTCCCGGTTGAACCGGCTCAGGTACAGGGGCAGATCGTCCCCGTAGACGGTTCGCATCCCGTCGACGGTCCCCTGCCGGAAGAAATCGTCGCCCGTCTTGGCAAACCCCAGATTGGCGTATGCGTCCGTCGCGCTGTATTCGGTGTAGCCGCCGGTCTCGGGGTCGATCGTATAGAGGCTGAGATAGTCGTCGGCCAACGCGGCAAGGCGGGCATACGCCGTCCTCTCGGCCTGGAGTCTCTCCGCCGCCTCCTGCTGCTTCATCCGGGCGTCGACGATGCTGATGCCTATGATCAGATGCCTGCCGTCCTGCTTCATGCGCGTGGCCTTCATGCTGGCATACATCGGCGTCCCGGTATCAATGAGGCGGTAGGTCGCCGTATACACGCCCTGCTCGTCCAGCTCCCGCAGCACGTTTTCCTTCGTGAAGCCGCACAGGAAGGGTTCTCTGTCCTCCTCGTATATACGCGTTTGCGTATCCCTTCTCGCGGCGGCGAAGAAGTTTGTCCCGTGTCTTTCCATCGCAAGCTCCTCGCCGCCGACCGGGGAGGTGTACTCGATGAAGCGCTCCGTTTCGAGATCCACATAGTAGATGTTGTAGTAGTCCGAGGCCAGCGCCCGCGCAATGCCCGCGTAGGTGGCGCCCTCGTCCGGATCGGTGATGGACAGAACGGCGACGGCCACGGCGGACAGACCCTTGACCGGGTTATCGCTGATTTTTCTCGCGAAGGCGTGTATGACGGAGCCGTCCGGCATCCGCCCGTCAAACAGATCGCGATTCCCGGTCTGGCGGCACTGCCGGATGTGGCGCATAAAGGCGGAGCCGGGGCCGGTGGGCACGGCGGGCAGCGCCTCGCTTTGATCGGACAGCTCAAAGTCAAAACAGCGCCGCATAAAATCCCGGCAGGCCGGGTTGCCGCGCACTCTCGTCCCCCACCTCCATGATGCCCATGGGAAGCATATTGAACAGGTTCCGGGACATACCCTCGTCATCCTTGGCGATCACGTCGAGATCGTAGAGATTCACCCGGCCGACCGTCTCGTAATACTCGGATTCCGCCGGGTTTTCAAACCCGATCGCCGTCCCGGTCTCGTACCGCTTGAGAATTTCCGAGAGCGTCATCGGCTTCGCGAAGTAATAGCCCTGCAGCTTCGAGCAGCCGATCTCCTGCAGGAACCGAACCTGCGCCTCGGTCTCCACGCCCTCGCAGACGGTATCCACGCCGAGAGCGGTCGCCATGCGCATCAGCTCGGTCAGGATGATCTTTCCGCTGACGCCCTCGTCGAGCTTCTGCATGAAGCTCATGTCAAACTTCAGCAGATCGAAGCGGATGCTCTGCAATACGTCCAGCGACGAATACCCGCTGCCGAAATCGTCCATCCACACGGGGAAGCCGAGCTTCTGAAACCGTGTGACCTGCTCCTTCATGAAGTCGAAATCGCGCCCGATCACGCTCTCCGTGATCTCGATCGTGATCTTGTCCCGGCCCACGCCGGCGGCGTCCACGCGGCGGCGAATCTCCTCCACCATGTCGCACGCGTCAAAGTCCGATCGCGAGAGATTGATCGAGTGCGGCACGATGTGAAGCCCGGCGTCCTTCATGATCCCGATCTTCTCGAGCACCTGATCCAGCACGCAGAGATCGAGCTTGTAAATCAGTCCGGCGTCCTCCAGATACGGGATGAATTCCGCCGGGGACAGAAAGCCCTTCACCGGGTCGATCCACCGGGCCAGCGCCTCCTCGTCGCAGACACGGCCGTTGACCGACCGCACGATCGGCTGATAGTACACCTGAATCCACCTCTCCTCGATGGCCCGATCCAGCGTGGAGAGGATGTACTGCCGCCGCTCGGCGTCGTCCCGCAGGCGTGTGTCATAGTAATGGAAGCAGGACGCGTATGTATTGCGCAGCGCGTCGCAGGCAGATTTCGCCCTGTCGCACGCCTCGCTGATATGCACGTCCTCCAGACGGTTCCGGTATATGCCGACGCGAACCGGCAGCGTATTCCCGCCGTTTATCTCGCGGCATTCGAGGAACAGACGGCGCAGCGTTTCCTCCACGCCCTCCTCCTTCGTGAATACGGCGAAATGATCCGCGCTGACATGACAGCAGTTCTCCTTCGAGAAGGTGCGCACGAGAAGCCCCGCGAACGCGCGCAGGAGCTTATCCCCCTCGGAAAAGCCCTGCTTCGTGTTGAAGTATTTCATGCCGTTTAAGTCGAAGAACAGAAGCGCCATCTGCTCGCCGGCCCTCCGCATGGTCTCCTTCCCCGCCTCCGCAAGCTCGAAGAAATAGGTCATGCTCGGAAGCCCGGTCAGGTAGTCATAGTAGTTCACCTGCAAAAGGCTCTGCTCGTGGAGGGCGTTCGACAGGGTTTGATTCAGCTCCGCTTTCCGGGGATCGCGTTCGTCGGTGTACAGGCCCTCATCCGCGTACCAGATGTGCGCAAGACGGATCCCCGTCTCCGTCGTCACCTTCCTGCCGATGGCGTGGATGACGCGATAGCCCGTGTCCTTTTTCGTTTTCGTGCGGTAGACGCAGTCGAACATACCGCCAGACGCCAGAAACCGGAGGATCTCCTCGGCGGCCCGCGCCGTATCGTCCGGGTGGACGGCCTTGAACATATCCCGGTTCATATAGTCGTAAGCCTCCGCCCGATCCTCGTAGCCGAAAAGCTCGCAGAACCCATCGGACAGCACAAGCGTTGTGACCCGTTTGTCGATGAGCTGGTATATGACAAACGGCTGCGGCAAAGCTTCGAGGACAGCCTGCTCCCGCTCTGTAAACTGATATCTATCCATTGCTTCACCCTCACCTTCTGATCGGCGTTCCCTGCCGTCCTGTTTTTTCTGAATCTCCGCCGGCCGGCTCCGTTGGCCGACTCTTTTTCCACCTCTGTCAACGGGCTATGTAAGCCCGCTTTGTCGGTCGGTTCTTTTGATCAAGCTCACTGTGCATACGGTTCTTCTGCCTGTACATGGCCTCGTCCGCCTTCTCGAATACGTTCGAGAGCGTTTTGGCCTGCCCTTTCTGATACTCGCACATGCCCGCCGCGATCGAAATATCTGTTTCCGGTGCATCGCCCCTCGGCAGCTCCATGACCCGTTTGAGCAGATGCTCCCTGTTCGCGTAATCCTCGCCGAGCAGCAGGATAACGAACTCATCCCCGCCGTAACGGAACACCGGGCTGTGGTCGTAGACGCCGCATATGTGCGCGCACGCCCGGCGGATGCACTCGTCCCCGGTCTTGTGTCCGAATTTGTCGTTCACCTTTTTGAGGTTGTTCAGGTCGCAGACGACGACGGCGAACGGCTCCTCCTCCCCGCTCTCGATCTGCCGGTTGATCTTTTTCTCCCACTGGAGATAAGCGTTTTTGTTTTTCACCCCGGTCAGCGAATCGGTCAGGCCGATCCGCATGGCGTCGCCCAGCTCGCTCTCGAGCATGGCCTCACGCCGACGGGCGGCCATGAAGTTGTTCATCATCAGCACCACGGCGGAGATGAACAGGACGAAGGTGAAGAGCGTGCCTATGGAATTCGCGCCCGATATCCGCTCACTCTGCTCCGACAGGAACGCGCTCACATCCTCCGCCGCCGCCGCGCCGTTTTCAAACCGCCGCTGGTAAAACTGTTCGATCTCGCCGATGGATTCCTCCGTGATGAGCTGAACCTCCCGGTTTTCCCACATCATGATCGTCATCAGCATCAAAAGCAGCAGGACGATCCAGACGATGATGGAATGCCCGTACTGGTTCTCCCGGTCACGGGACACGACGATACGAAAGACGACCAGCCCCACAAACGACCACACGACGAACAGCAGATAGGACTCCGCCTCCATGGCCTCGTAGGACAGCAGCTTCGGCGCGAGCAGCAAAACGCCGAACCCGACCATCAGCGCCACGCCGACGACGCCGGTGTATTTCTCGCGCCGGTGGCCGTTTATCCTCGCGTCGTGGAACACAAACAGCGACTGGAACCCGTAGATGATCGTCGCGCCGAGCGTCGTCACATCCACGATCCAGCCGATGGCGGTTCTGCCGAGAAAGGGGATGAGACAGGACAGGATAACGGCGACGAGAATCGCCCGCCCGGGGATGCCGTATCTGTTCAGCGAGCCAAGCCCGCCGAGCCAGTCGTGATCTCTGCCGAACGCGAAAAACAGGCGGCTGATCGCCGTCAGGTTGCCGATCAGGCTTGTCAGGATCACGGAGAGCAGCGCCAGCATCAGGATGGTCACGCCCGCCCTGCCCATGTAGCGGAAGGCCGCGTAAAAGGCGGGGATCGCCTCGATGCCGCTGAGGTTGTTCATATCGCCGATGTACGCGAGCCAGTTGTCGTACCGGGCCGGATAGGCCGAGGCGGACAGCAGCGTCATGAGTATGTAGAACGCGGTCGTGAGAAGGACGGACGCGACCATGACGCCGCGTATCTTTTTGGCCGGAAAGGCGAATTCCTCGGAGAAGTGCGTCACATTCTCGAAGCCGATGAACGCCCACGGCGATATGACGGCGATGCGGAGGGTCTGCTCAAACTCGTTTTTTTCCGGGATGAAGGCGGGGTCGTAGGAAAAGCCGCCGCTTTCGTGTCCCACGAGGGCGCACACCGCGCAGATCGCTACCGCGCCGGTGAATATCAGCGCGAGAGCGATCATGAGGTATTGCGGCGCCCTGCGGCTGCGCATACACAGAAGGCCGATCAGGATGATCGCGGCGATGGAGAGCAGAGCCTCCCCGAGATACACGTCGTAGCCGAACACCGTGTAGCAGTAGCCGAACTCAAAGACCGTCCCCAGAAAGCGTCTGGCAAACAGCGGCAGCGAGGAGACATTCGCCCACAGCACGGCCATGTACGTCAGCAGCAGGAGCCACGCGACCAGAAAGCCCGCGTCACAGCCCTGGACACGTCTGCCATAGGTGTAGATGCCGCCGGCGTCCGACACGCGCCCCATCATGTAGCACAGGTTGTGGTTGATGACAAGGATCACGGCCATTCCGCAGGCGCCGGCAATCCCCGCCTGCGACAGATAGGTGCTGCAGGTCACGACGAAGGAGCCCCAGCCGATGCTGGTGCCGATCGAGAACGCCCAGGCGCCCGGCCGGGTGAGATAAGGGGACAGAGTTTGATTCTTTTCTTTCCTCGCGCTGAACAAAACAGGCTTCCTCCACTCGTATTCACAGTCGGTTAAGGCGCGTGCGGCGGAGTTTCAAGCGCTCTTACGCTCTGGTTCTCCTCGTATCAGTCGCGCTGCTTCTTTATATCCTTATCTCTGATTATACTCAATTCCTCCTGTGATATCAACACGAAATTGGATTTTCACAGCATTTGCGCGCTTATCTGTTGAAAAAACGGGGCAGTCATGCTAAAATCATCCTGCATGACAGACTGCTGATTCGAGCACGCTCACATGACGCTTACGAAACCTGCGCATGACCCGGTTGGCAATTTATGGAATGATCTACCTCGGCAGCGCGCTGATGGTGTACAACATCTACGGTTTTGTCCGGTTTTCCCGCTACGTCAAAAAACTGGACAACTGGAACGGCGGGAGCATGATCCTGTATTGTCCTATCATCCTGCTGGTTTTATTCCTTGCCGGGTATCTTGCCGTAGGCATCTTCGGGCAGCCCGACCTGATCGTTGCGGGCATTCTTTTCGGCGGCAGTTTATTTGTCTTCATCATGTACAGGCTGCTCAGCATCACCACCAGACGCATTGTGGAAAGCGAGCAGACGGCGGCGAAGCTGATGGCGGCGGCGGAGGCAAGCCGCGCCAAGGCGGGCTTCATGGCCAGCGTCAGCCACGAGATGCGCACGCCGATGAATGTGATTCTCGGGCTGGACGGTCTTGCGCTGAACGATACCGCCCTGCGGCCGGAGACAAGGCGGCGGCTCGAGCAGATCGACCGGAGCGGCCGTCACCTGCTGGAGCTTATCGACAACATCCTCGAAATGAACCACGCCGAGGCAGACTCCCGGGAGCTTAAACGCGAGGTGTTCTGTCTGCGGGACGCGCTCGATCAGGTGGACGCCATCGCGCAGACGCTCTGCGACGGGAAGGGGCTCGATTACCGGCTCTCCGTGGAGGACGGCGTGTCCGGCTGCTATATCGGGGACGCGATGCAGCTCAGGAAGCTTCTGCTCGCCCTTCTGGACAACGCCGTCAAATACACCGACCCGCCGGGAAGCGTCCGCCTCACCGTGACCCGAACCGACGGGGACGGTGACACGCCGATTCTCCGCTTTGCCGTGGCCGATACCGGCGTCGGCATCAGCGCGGACTTTCTCCCCCGGCTCTTTGAGCCGTTTTCGCAGGAGGATTCCAGCGCGACAAGCCGCCACGGCGGCAGCGGTCTCAGCCTCGCCGTCGCACGGGAGACGGTCGAGCTGATGGGCGGCTCGATCGCGGCGCAGAGCGAGAAGGGCCGCGGCTCCGTCTTCACGGTCACGGTACCGCTGCCCGAAGCGGCGTGCGGAGGACAGGCCGACGATACGGCCGACGAAGAGGTCTCGCTGGCGGGCCGCCGCATCCTGCTCGCGGAGGACATCCCGGAAAACGCGGAGATCACACAGGACATTCTGGAGCTGGAGGACATGGAATCCGACTGGGCGGAAAACGGTCAGCTCGCCCTTGAACGATTTGCCGAGGCTCCGCTCTGGCACTACGACGCGATTTTGATGGATCTGCGCATGCCGGTCATGGACGGCCTCGAGGCGGCGCGGCGCATCCGGGCGCTGGATCGCGAGGACGCGAAGGCCGTTCCGATCATCGCGCTGACGGCCAACGCCCTCGATACCGACGTGCAGATGGCGCTGGACGCCGGCATGAACGAGCATCTGGCCAAGCCGTCGGATTCCGATCTGCTCTACGCGACGCTGAAGCGCTGGATCCGGCAGAGCAACGCGGGACGCCGGCTGTGAACCGCTTTCCGTATACCATCCTCAGCAGATCATCCTCTATCAATCACCCCCTCAGCAAATCACCCACAGCGGAACAACACCGACGGACAACGGTAAAGGGAGATGCAGTATGATTCAACCCGATCAAATTCAAAGACCCAAGCTTATATTGGTGGTCGACGATCAGGAGATGAACCGGGACATACTCGGCGTTATTCTGGGCGACGACTATGAGCTGATCTACGCCGAAAACGGCGAGGAGGCGCTGGCGCAGATGCGTACGCACGCGGAGCGGCTGTCTCTCGTGCTGCTTGACCTCGTCATGCCGGTCATGTCGGGCTTTGAGGTGATGGAGGCGGCCCGGAACGATCCGCAGCTCCGGCACATCCCCGTCATCGTTCTGACGGCGGAAAAGAGCGCGGAGCTGGAGGCGCTGCAGATGGGGGCGGCGGACTTTATCACCAAGCCCCTCGACGTAACGGAGGTCGTTCTGGCCCGTGTGGGACGGATCATCGAGCTGAGCGAGGGACGCCAGCTCATCTCCGCCGCGGAGTACGACCGCCTCACCCTGCTCTACACCCGCAGCTTCTTCTTTGAATACGCGAGCCGGCTGTTTCACTTCTACCCGGAGACCCGCCGCGACGCCGTCGTCGTGAACATCGAGCAGTTCCACTCGATCAACGCCCTCAGCGGGCGTGAGTTCGGCGACAAGGTCCTGCGGCTGATCGGCGACGAGCTTCGTTCCTTCCTGTCCGAAACCGATGGCATCGCCTCCCGCTTCGAGGCCGACCGCTTTGACGTCTACTGCGCGCAGCAGCCGGATTACCACGTTCTTCTCAATCGCCTTCAGGAGAGCGTAAACCGCCTGCTGCCCGGCGTGAGCATCCATCTGCGCATGGGCGTCATGCCCTGGCGGGAGGGCGTGGAGCCGGTCGCGCTGTTTGACCGCGCCCAGGCCGCCTGCAGCATGCTGCGCGGCGACTACCAGAACCCGCTCATGATCTACGACGAGAAGATGTATGAGAAGGAGCTTCTCAACCAGCGGCTTCTGAACGATCTCCGTCCCGCCGTGGACGAGCGCCAGTTCAGGGTGTTCTATCAGCCGAAGTACGACATCCGGTGCGATCCGCCGCGTCTTTCCAGCGCCGAGGCGCTGATCCGCTGGAACCACCCGGAGCTCGGCATGATCTCCCCCGGCAGCTTCATCCCGCTCTTCGAGGGCAACGGACTGATCGGCGTGGTGGACGCCTTCGTGTGGGAGGAGGCCGCCCGGCAGATCGCCGCGTGGCGTGACAAATACGGCTTCCTGCTGCCCGTCTCCGTCAACCTCTCACGCTCCGACGTCTTCGATCCCACGCTGACCGACCGGCTGGTGAAGCTCATCGAGACGAACGGGCTGGACTTCAAAAGCTTCAAGCTCGAGGTCACGGAGTCGGCCTATACGGACAACGCCCGAGAGCTGCTGGAGGTGATCCACAACCTGCGTGAACGCGGCTTTGAGATAGAGATGGACGACTTCGGCTCCGGCTATTCCTCGCTGAATATGCTGTCCGACATGCCGATCGACGTGCTCAAGATGGATATGAAATTCATCCGCAACATCGAGACGAGCGAGACGGATCGCCGCCTCGTGTCCCTCATACTCGACATCGCCGCGTATCTCGACGTCTCGGTGGTGGCGGAGGGCGTGGAGACCGAGGGTCAGCTCGCGTTCCTGCGGGAGGGCCGGTGTGATCTGGTGCAGGGCTACTATTTCTCACGCCCGCTCCCGCCCGAGGAATTTGAAAAGCTTATTGAGCGAGAAATCGCGATTGAAAGGAGTAAAACCACATGACACTTCAGGAATTGTATCAGGAAATCGGCGGGGACTACGAGCAGGCGCTTCGCGTACTGCGCATGGACAAGCTGCTCGACAAGCACATCCGCAAATTCACCAAAAACGGCGTCGTGGAGGCGATGCTTGACGCCGGCGCGAGCATGGATCCGACGGCCATGTTCGAGACGTCTCACGCGCTCAAGGGCGTAAGCTCCAATCTGGGTCTGACCGGCATCGCCGACGCCGCGACGGTGATCACCGAGGACTTCCGGCCCGGCAGCGAGCGAAAGCTCTCCGACGCGGAGATCCAGGCGAAGCTCCGCGAGGTCGGGGAGCTGTACCGGACGACGTCCGAGGCAATCCGCCGGTACGAGGAAGCCTGACGGTCTGTTTGAGAATTTCGATTATTTCTGAGGCATAGCAGGGTCATTTATCCATGAAACAGGCAATCAATCAACATAAGCAGCAGGCGGCGGCGTATCTGACACCGCTCGGCGCGTGGGCGCTCGCCTTTGGCTGCAGCGTGGGCTGGGGCGCGTTCGTCATGCCCGGAACCACGTTTCTGCCGGTGGCGGGGCCTGTGGGCACCGCCCTTGGCATCGCTCTCGGCGCTCTCGTGATGCTGCTGCTCGGCGCGGACTATCACTACCTGATGAACCGCTATCCGGGCTGCGGCGGCGCGTACGACTACACAACACACTGCTTCGGCTACGACCACGGCTTTGTCAGCGCGTGGTTTTTGCTCATCACCTATGTCGCCATCATCTGGGCCAACGCCTCCGCGCTGCCGTTGATCGCCCGGACGCTGCTCGGCTCCGTCTTTCAGTTCGGTTTTCACTATGTGATCGCCGGATACGAGGTATATTTCGGCGAGATTCTGCTGGCCGTCATCGCGCTGGCGGTGGCGGCGCTGCTGTGTATACGCCGGAAGGCGGCGGAGCGCGCACAGATCGTGATGGCCGTTCTGCTCTTCGGCGGCGTGGTGTGCTGCTTCGTCGGAGCGGCGGTCGCCGGCGGTGTTTCGAGCCGGACGTTTACGCCCGCCTACGGGCTTTCGCACAGCGCGTCCGTCAGCATCATGACGATTTTCGCGCTCACGCCGTGGGCGTTCGTGGGCTTTGAGTCCATCTCCCACTCCGCCGAGGAGGCCGGATTTACGCTGAAGCGCTCGTTCGCGATCATGGCCGCCGCGATTGTGGCGGCGGCTCTTGCCTATATCCTGCTGTCTCTGCTGGCGGTGACGGCGCTGCCCGGGGGCGTGTCGTCCTGGCCCGACTATGTGGCGAGCCTGGGAAGCTTTTCGGGCGTCGCCTCGCAGCCGACGTTTTTCGCGGCTCACGCCGCCATGGGCAGCGCCGGCTCCGTCGTACTGGGCGTCGCGGCGCTCTGCGCCATATTCACGGGCCTGATCGGAAACTTCATCGCGCTCAGCCGTCTGATACGGGCCATGTCCAACGACGGCATGCTCGAGGGCTGGTTCGGCAAGCTGAACGACAACCATTCGCCGGGAAACGCCATCGTCTGCATTCTGGCCGTCTCGGCGATATTCCCGTTTCTGGGGCGGACGGCCATAAGCTGGATCGTCGACGTGACCACGGTCGGCGCGACGATCGCCTACGCCTACACCTCCGCCGCGGCGTTTAAGACCGCGCGGCAGGAGCGAAGCGTCCTGTATTCCGTGACCGGCATGGCGGGGCTCGTCATATCGCTGCTGTTTGCGCTGGCGTTTCTGGTGCCCAACCTGACCGAGGTGAAGACCCTCTCGATGGAGTCCTATTTCATCCTGGCGGCGTGGGGCATTCTGGGGCTTGTGTACTTCCGGTATGTGTTCAGCCGGGACAGGGAGCACCGCTACGGCCGCTCGGTTGTCGTGTGGGGCGTGCTGCTTGCGCTGATCATCTACGCCTCCAGCGTGTGGATGGCGCAGGAAACGGAAGATGCCATCAACAGCTCTGTGGAGCCGATCCAGACCTATTACACCGACAAATTCGCGCAAGCCGGTTTGCCCGAGGCCGACGAACCGGGCGCGGACTATATGATCGAGGTGCTCGATCACGTCAAAACGACCCATATGACAAGCAGCATGCTCCAGATACTCCTGATCATCGCGGCGCTGCTGACCCTGTTTGACATCTACCACCAGATCCAGAAGCGGGAAAAGCAGATCGAGGTGGAAAAGGCCCTTGCGGAGGAGTCCAGCCGTGCCAAGACGAGCTTCCTCTCCAACATGAGCCACGAGATCCGAACGCCGATGAACGCCATCATCGGACTCGACAACATCGCCCTGCGCAATCCCAACCTGCCGCCGCAGACCAGAGAGCAGCTCGAGAAGATCGGCGCGAGCGCCAGCCACCTGCTCGGCCTCATCAACGACATCCTCGACATGAGCCGCATCGAATCCGGCCGCGTGGTGCTGAAGAACGAGGAATTCTCCTTCCACGATTTCCTCGATCAGATCAACATCATCATCAACGGCCAGTGCGAGGACAAGGGTCTGCAATACGACTGCCGCATCGTCGGCGATATCGCCGATTACTACTACGGCGACGACATGAAGCTCAAGCAGGTGCTCATCAACATCCTGGGCAACTCCGTGAAGTTCACGAACGCGCCGGGCGCCGTGACGCTGACCGTGGAGCAGACGGCGCAGTTCGAGGGGAACTGTACGCTTCGGTTCGATATGCAGGACACCGGCGTCGGCATGGACAAGGAGTATATCCCCAAAATCTTCGAGGCGTTCTCACAGGAGGACGAGACCGCCACCAACCGCTACGGCGGAAGCGGTCTCGGCATGGCCATCACCAAAAACTTCGTCGATATGATGAACGGCGAAATCCA
>CAJOFW010000007.1 GCA_905234005.1 uncultured Oscillospiraceae bacterium | reverse complement strand
CGTTATCGTCCCCGCCGACGCGCCCGGCAGGACACGCCGCCGTATGGATTCACCTTTTTCGGTTAATCGCGGTGCCGATTCACCTTTTTCGGTTAATCGCTGCGCGGATTCACCTTTTTCGGTTAATCACATCGCCGATTCACCTTTTTGGGTTAATTCTTGCAATACGTCCCCGGTCGGTGTATACTGTACGCATCTCCCGGAACAGGGGTGTCTTTCATGTACTGTGTGATTTTCGGCGACGTCATCGGCTCCCGTACGCTGGAGCCGGCGCTCCGCGAGGCCGCCCCCGCCGCCATCGAAAAAATCCTTGACGGCCTGAACGAGCGCTACCGCGCCCACATCGTGTCGGATTTCGGCATTGTCCGGGGCGACGGCTTCGAGGGCGTGCTGGACACGCCCGCCGACATTCCGCCGCTGGTGCAGGAGCTGATCCGCCGGTTCGACATGGCGCTCGGCATCCGCGTCCGCGTCAGCGCCGTCATCGGCGAGCTGACCGTCGTGAGCGGCGACCGGAACAAATCCGACGGCCCGGCGTTTCACCGGGCCGTGGCGGAGATCGACCGGCTCCGTGAGCGGAAGAGCGATCACTGGCTTCAGGTGAGCGTTGTCACGGGCACGGACGCGCAGCCGCTCGTCGACGGGCTGCTGACGCTGCTCTCCGCGCTGACGGAGCGCTGGACAGACAAGCAGCGCGAGATCGTATGGGCCATGATGCAGGTCGACGACGGCACGCAGAAGGCCGCCGCCGAGCAGCTCGCCATCAGCCCGCCCGCCGTCCACAAGCAGCTTCAGGCCGCCAATTACAGCGCCTACGTCGAGGCGTGGCAGGCGCTCGGGGATTATCTGGCCGCCTTAAACGTATAAAGCCCGACCAAAGAGAGAGAAAGGGGGAACGGACGCTTGACGAACGATCCGGTATTCATCGTGCTGCTGCTCGGTCACATACTGGGGGACTACTACTTCCAGTCGGACGAGCTGGCAAGACGGCGTGAGCGTGAATGGCGCGCCGTCATCCTGCACTGCGTGTACTACTTCGCGTGCATGGCGGGCGTTTTCCGCCTCGGAGCACATGCTGCTGCCGCTGCTCGCCGCCGGAGCGGCGCACTTTGTGATCGACGCGCTGAAATACGCCGCCCTCCAAAGCGAGTGGGTCAGACAGCGCCGCAGGAGCCACATCTTCCTGCTCGATCAGGCGCTTCACCTCGCGTCGCTGTGCGCGATCCGGCAATTTATGTGCCAGGGCCTCGCGGTGTACGGTTATCTCACCCGCGTCCCGGCCGGCTGGCCGGCGCTGCCGCTGTCGCTGGTGCTTGCGGTGCTGATCATCCTGAAGCCCGTCGGCGTGTTCATCAGCCAGTCCGCGCTGGCCGAGCTGAGAAAGACCGCGCCGGACGCGGCGGATGAAACGGATGCACCGGATAAAACGGACAAATCGCCTGCGCCAATTGCGGAAGACACCGCAAACGGTCACGCTGACGCGACCCCGTCCGGGCAGGCGATCGGCTATCTTGAGCGCGTCGTCATCTTCTTTCTGCTGCTGTACGGCGAGCTTGGGGCGATCGGCTTCGTGCTGACCGCGAAATCCGTCGCCCGCTTCAACGACATTGAGCATGACCGCACGAAGGCCGAATACTTCCTGATCGGCACGCTTCTGAGCGTCGCCTCCGCGTTCGTCGAGGGAATACTTTGTGTATTCCCGAGGCTTTTTGTGAAATATGCCGGAAAAGATGCAAGCAAGACGTGCGCCTCCTATTTGTGCGGTGTTGCCTTAAAGCTTCAGCCGCACACGAAGCAGTGCCACTCGTCCATGTGCCTGTGTTCCCGGACGGTGAGTCCCGCCGCCGTGAGGGCGGCGGCCACGTCGTCCTCACGTCCGTCGATGATCCCGGAGCACACGAACACGCCGCCCGGCGCCATAAACCCCCGCACATACGGCGCAAGCGGTATGATAACGTCCGCGACGATGTTCGCGAGCACGAGATCGTACCCCGTGCCGAGCCGTGAACGCAGACCGGCGTCCGCGATCACGTCGCCGACGCGGACGGTGATGAGGCTCTCCACGCCGTTTAACGCCGCGTTCGCCGATACGATGTCCGGCGCCTTCGGATCCACGTCCGCCGCCGTGACCGCCCCGCCCGAAAGCACCGCCGCCGCGATGCCGAGTATGCCGCTGCCGCAGCCGAGATCGAGCGTCCGCATACCGGGCGCCGCGTACTTTTCCACGGCCGCGAGGCACATCTTCGTCGTCGGGTGGTCGCCCGTGCCGAACAGCAGCCCGGGATCGAGCCGCACCGGGACGCGGTCGCCGTCGTAATCGACCCACTCCGGCACGACGACGAGGCGCTCGCCGATCTCCACGGGCGCGTAGTACGCCCGCCAGTTGTTCTCCCAGTCGGCGTCCCGGACAGGCTTCACCGCGGGCTTCAGGCCCGCCGCCTCCACGCGCCCCAGCACGGCGCGGCCTTCCGCATCGTCCGACACCCAGAATTTCACCCGGCTCACGCCGCGATACGCCCCGGCGAGGTCGTCGTCCACAAAATCCCAATACTGCGTGTTGTTCTCGAGGAAGTCGTGAAAGTCCCGCTCGTCCTCGATCACAAACGACGCCGCGCCCAGCGCCGCGAGTGTATCGCACATCGCCTCCGGCTCCCCGCCGGCGTCCACACTGATCTCCAGCCAGTCCATAGCAACCATTCCTTTGCGCTTCGCATCGTGATCGCGGGGCATCTCCCCGCGGCGCTCTCATTATAGCACAGATTGGGATTTGTTTGCGATTTTTTCCGGAATACGGTTGCAAAAACGCGCCGATCGTGGTAGTATCCATTATGTCAACACCGGTTGACAACTCATCAAAATCTTCCGGGAGGTAAACCAAATGAGTTCCATCAAGAAGTACATTGCCGAGTTCATCGGCACGTGCACGCTGGTCGTCCTGGGCTGCGGCACGGCAATGCTCGTCGGCTGCGACGCGGCGTCCGGCAGCGGGTATATCCTGACCGCCTTCGCGTTCGGCCTGACCATCGTCGCCATGGCCTACAGCATCGGCAACATCTCCGGCTGCCACATCAACCCCGCCGTCTCCCTCGGCGTGCTGCTGACCGGCGGCATGTCCGCCAAGGACTTCGTCGGCTACGTCATCGCCCAGATCCTCGGCGCGATCGCCGGTTCCGCGATCCTCGCGGCCATTTTCGGCCTCGGCGGCGTGACCGACGCCACCGGCGGCTTCGGCGCGAACGGCCTTGCCGGCGTGAACGGCAGCGCCGTCGCCGGTCTGCTCGTTGAGATCGTCCTGACCTTCGTGTTCGTCATGGCCATCCTCGGCGTGACCTCCTCCAAGGCCGGCCACGGCTCCTTCGGCGGCCTCGTCATCGGCCTGAGCCTCGTGCTCGTCCACATCCTCGGCATCGGCCTGACCGGCACGTCCGTCAACCCCGCCCGTTCCATCGGCCCCGCCCTGTTCGCCGGCGGCGACGCGCTCGCCTCCCTCTGGGTGTTCATCGTCGGCCCGCTCGCAGGCGCCGCCCTGGCCGCCCTCGTCTACAAGGCGCTCGAGAAGGGCAAGGAGTAATTCCGCCCCGCTCCGAATTCTTTTCGGACAATTGCACAAATCCCCACCCCGCCGCCGCCAGAATTTTGGCGGCGGCTTTTGTTGACTTTCGCGCTTTAGCATGCTAACATATGGAAGGGCCGCAAAGCGGTCGCTTTTGTTCTATTATCACGCGGGAGGTTCGATATGGCCCTCAGTCACACAGACCAGCTTGACCAGCTTTTCCGCGCCGTCCTGTCCCTCGGGAGCGTGGACGAGTGCTATTGTTTTTTTGAGGATATCTGCACGGTTCGGGAGCTTCTCTCGATCGCGCAGCGCATGGAGGTCGCCCGGATGCTCTCGGACGGCAGCTCCTACCAGCAGACCATCGCGGGCACGGGCGCAAGCTCCGCCACGATCAGCCGCGTCAAGCGCTGCCTTGACTACGGCGAGGGCGGCTACCGGCTCGTCCTCGACCGCATGGCGGAGACGGAGGGACAGTCATGACCACATCCATGAGCGCCTTCGAGCGCGTATCCCTCGCCCTGCGGGGGCTGTACCAGTCCTATGGCTACCGGCAGTACAAGGTCGGAAAGTTCGAGACGTATGACCTCTACGCCCGCAACCGGAATTTCCTCTCCGGCGAGCACATCCTGACCTTCTCCGACATCGACGGCCGGCTCATGGCCCTCAAGCCGGACGTGACGCTGTCCATCATCAAGAACACGCGTGACGACAGCCGCACACGCAAGATGTGGTACACCGAAAACGTCTACCGCGTCCCCCGGAACGCCTACGGCTTCCGCGAGATCGTCCAGACCGGCCTCGAGTGCATCGGCGAGGTCGATCTGTACGCGATGGCCGAGGTGCTGATGCTCGCGGCCCGCAGTCTCGAGACGATCAGCCCCGACTACGTCCTCGACCTGTCCCACATGGGCATACTGACCGGCACGCTCGACGAATGCGGCGCGTCCGCGTCGATTTCGGCGGACGTGATCGCCGCCTTTGGGGAGAAGAACCTCCACGCCCTGCGGGCCGTCTGCGAGGGCGGCGGGCTGGACGCCGACACGGTGAAGCTGCTCGAAAAGCTCTGCGTCCTCGGCGGCCCGGCTGCGGAGACGCTGCCGCAGCTTCTCGAGCTCCCGCTGCCCGGCGCGGCGCGGCAGGCGGCGGAGGAGCTTCGGAGCCTGTGCGATATATTAAATGTATTCGGCGCGTATCGCGTGAACATCGACCTGTCCGTCACAAACGACACGGACTACTACAACGGCGTGATCTTCCGCGGCTTTGTGGACGGCGTCGCGGCGGGCGTGCTGTCCGGCGGGCGGTACGATCACCTGCTCCACCGCATGGGCAGAACCGGCGGCGCGATCGGCTTCGCTGTCTATCTGAGCGAGCTGGAGCTGCTTCTTTCCGAGAAGGCCGCCTACGACGTGGACACGCTTCTCGTCTACGACGAGGGCGACGACCCCGCCCGTGTCGCCGCCGCGGCGCAGGCGCTCACCGAGTCCGGACAGACCGTTCGCGTCCAGCCCGCCGGCGAGGCCGCCGTCACCTACCGGCTCATGCTGCACGTCGGAAAGGGGGAGATCGTATAATGCCGAATATGCTCAACATCGCCCTGCCCAAGGGCCGTCTCGGCGAGAGGGTATACGACATCTTCGAGGCCGCCGGCTACGCCTGCCCGTCCCTGAAGGAGCCGAACCGCCGGCTGATCTTTGAAAACGAGGCCGCCGGCGTGCGCTATTTCTGGTCGAAGCCCTCGGACGTCGCCATCTACGTGGAGCGCGGCGCGGCGGACATCGGCGTCGCCGGGAAGGACATCCTGCTCGAGTACAGCCCGGACGTGTACGAGCTTCTCGACCTCAACATGGGCAAATGCCGCATGTGCGTGGCCGGCCCCGCCGATTTTCGGGACGATATCTCCCGCACGCTCCGGGTCGCGACGAAATTCCCGAACATCGCAAGGAGCTATTACGCCGGGCAGAGCCGGGAGATCGACATCATCAAGATGAACGGCTCCATCGAGCTTGCGCCGATCGTCGGCCTGTCGGACGTGATCGTCGACATCGTCGAGACCGGCAAGACGCTCGCCGAGAACGGCCTTGCGCCGCTCAAGGAGATCGTGCCGATCTCCGCCCGTCTCATCGCGAACAAGGCCCGGTTCAAGTTCCGGCGGGACGAGATAAGCACCCTCTGCGAGAATATAGACCGCCTCCTGCGCGAGGCGGCTGAGGAATAATGCCATGATGAATATAATCCGATTCGGCGACGTACCCCTCGCGTCGCTTCTCATCCGCACCGTCGAAAAAAGCGGCGTCACGGAGGCCGTGCGCGATATCATCGCCGACGTTCGCGCACGGGGCGACGAGGCGCTGTACGAATACGCCGCGAAATTCGACGGGGCGTCTCTTTCCGCCCTCGAGGTCACGCCCGCGGAGCTGCAGGCGGCCTACGACCGCACCGACGAGGCGTTTCTCGCCGTGCTGGAGGAGGCCGCCGCGAACATCCGCGCCTTCCACAGCCGGGAAAAACGCGAGGGCTTTCGCATCGAGCGGCCCGACGGGACATATATGGGCATGAAGGTCACGCCGATCGAAAACGTCGGCCTGTGCGTGCCCGGCCACACGGCGGCGTATCCCTCCACCGTGCTCATGACCGCGATCCCCGCGAAGCTCGCCGGGTGCCGGCAGCTCGTCATGATCTCCCCGCCCGGCCCGGACGGGACGCAGCCCGACGCGATTCTCGCCGCGGCAAAAATCGCGGGCGTCGACCGCGTGTTCCGTCTCGGCGGGGCGCACGGCGTGGCGGCGCTGGCGTACGGCACCGCCTCGGTGCCCCGGGTCGACAAGATCGTCGGGCCGGGCAGCGCCTGGGTCGCGGAGGCAAAGCGGCAGGTGTTCGGACGCGTGGACATCGACATGATCGCCGGGCCGAGCGAGATACTCGTCGTGGCCGACGACACGAACGACCCCGCCGTCGTCGCCGCCGATCTCCTGAGCCAGGCAGAGCACGACGTGCTCGCCACGGCCATCCTCATCACGGACAGCATGGCCCTCGCCGAGGGCGTGCAGGCGGAGGTGGAGCGGCAGCTCTCCCTGCTGCCCCGTGAGGCCATCGCCCGCGCCTCCGTCGAGAACAACGGCCGCATCATCGTGACGGACGACCTGCCCGCCGCGATCGAGGCGGCAAACGCCCTCGCCCCGGAGCACCTTGAAATCTGCGTGGACGACCCCGCGCCGTATCTTGACCTCGTCCGCAACGCCGGTTCGGTGTTTTTGGGCAAATACTGCCCCGAGGCGCTGGGCGACTACCTCGCCGGGCCGAACCACACGCTGCCCACCGCCGGGGCCGCCCGTTTCTCCAGCCCCCTCGGCGTGGACGATTTCATCAAAACGACGCAGTACACCTGCTTCACCCGCGAAGCGCTCGAGAGCGTCAGCGGCGACATCGCGCTGTTTGCGCGGCGGGAACACCTGGAGGCGCACGCCCGCTCGGCGCTTGTGCGCTTTGATCGGGACGCCGTCGCACGGGAGGCCGCCGCACAGGAATCTGTCAAACGGGAGGCTGTCACATGAGCCGGTTTATGAGCGCAAGGCACGCGGCACTCACGCCGTACACGCCCGGCGAGCAGCCGCGTGATATGGCGTATACAAAGCTCAACACAAACGAATCGCCCTATCCCCCCTCCCCCGCCGTCGCCGCGGCGGCGGAACGCGAGGCGGGGCGGCTCAATCTCTACTGCGACCCCACCTGCGCGGAGCTGTGCCGGAAGGCGGCGGCGCTGTACGGCGTCGAGCCGGAGAACATCCTGCCCGTGAACGGCTCGGATGAGATACTGTACTTCGCGTTCACCGCGTTCGGCGACGAGACGCACCCGTTCGCGTTCCCCGACATCAGCTACGGCTTTTACCCGGTCTACGCCGATATGTGCCACGTCCCGGCGCACATCATCCCGCTGCGGGACGATTTTTCGATCGACCCCGGCGATTACATCGGTCTCAACGAGAACATCGTCATCGCGAACCCGAACGCCCCGACCGGCATGGCCCTGTCCGTTTCGGACATCGAGTCCATCGTCCGCGCAAACCCCGACCGCGTCGTCGTCATCGACGAGGCGTACATCGACTTCGGCGGCGTAAGCTGCGTTCCGCTCATCAAAACGTATGACAATCTCCTCGTGACGCAGACGTTCTCGAAATCCCGCTCCCTCGCCGGGGCGCGCCTCGGCTTTGGCATCGCGTGCCAATCGCTCATCCGCGATCTGAACACGGTCAAATACTCGGTGAACCCGTACAACGTAAACCGCATGACCCAGGCCGCCGGGGCCGCGGCCATCGACGACAACGCGTACTACATGGAAAACTGCCGCCGCATCGTCGATACGCGGGCGAATACGGCGCGGGCGCTGGAGGCGCTGGGCTTTACGGTGCTGCCGTCGTGCTCGAACTTCCTGTTCGCCGCGCATCCCGCCATCGGCGGCGGGGCGCTCTACCGGGCGCTCAAGGCACGGGGCGTTCTCGTCCGCCACTTCGACAAGCCCCGCATCGACGGCTTTGTCCGCATCACGATCGGCACGCCGGAGCAGATGGACATCCTGCTCGGCGAAATCCGCGCCATCCTTCAGGAAGGAGGCAGCCAGGCATGAGACAGTCCACGATCACACGCAAGACCGCCGAGACCGACATAACCCTGACGCTGAACCTCGACGGCACGGGCCGGAGCAGCGTCGACACCGGCGTCGGCTTTCTCGACCACATGCTCACGCTGTTTGCCCGCCACGGGCGCTTTGATCTCACCGTGACCTGCCGGGGCGATACATATGTCGACGACCACCACAGCACGGAGGACGTCGGCATCGCCCTCGGCGACGCCTTCCGCGACGCCCTCGGCGACAAACGCGGCATCACCCGCTACGGCAGCGAGCTTCTGCCCATGGACGAGGCGCTCGTTCTCTGCGCCGTGGACATATCGGGCCGGTGCACGCTGCGCTACGGTCTCACCCCGCCGGCGCAGAAGGTCGGCACGTTCGACACCGAGCTTGCGGAGGAATTTTTCATGGCGTTCTGCCGCGCCGCCGCCGTCACGCTCCATCTGCGGCAGCTCGACGGGACGAACACCCACCACATCCTCGAGGCCGCGTTCAAGGGCTTCGGCCGCGCCATGCGAAAGGCCGTCGCCGTCGACGACGCCGCCGCCGGGGAGATCCCCTCGACCAAGGGAGTGATATAATATGATCGCGATCATCGACTACGGCGTGGGCAACCTCTTCTCCCTCCAAAGCTCCTTCGGCATGATCGGCGCGGAGGCCGTCGTGACCGGCGACCCCGCCGTCATCCGCTCCGCCGACCGGGTCATCCTGCCCGGCGTCGGCGCGTTCGAGGACGCGGCGCGGAAGCTGCGCGAGGCGGGACTCGACGGGCTCGTCCGCGAACAGGCCCGGGCGGGCAAGTACATCCTGGGCATCTGCCTCGGGATGCAGCTTCTCTTTGACCGGAGCTATGAATTCGGCTGTCACGAGGGGCTTTCGCTGATCCCGGGCGAGGTCGTGGACATGACCCCGGTCATCGGCCCCGGGCTCAAGGTGCCGCACATCGGCTGGAACGCCCTGCTGCTGACAAAGCCCGGCCACCCGCTGTGGAAGTACATCCGCCCCGGCGACTGCGTGTATTTCGTCCACAGCTTCTACGGCGCGAACTGCGGCGACGCCGTCCTCGCCGAGACCGAATACGGCGCGATGCTGACGGCGGCGGTCGGACGCGACAACGTCCTCGGCTGCCAGTTCCACCCGGAGAAAAGCGGCCCCGTGGGGCTGAACATCCTCCGGGCATTCTGTGAAATGAGGTGACGGCGCATGACCATATACCCCGCCATTGACCTGTACGACGGCAAGGCCGTCCGGCTCTACAGGGGCGATTACCGTGAGATGACCGTGTACAGCGACGACCCGCTGTCCGTCGCCCGTGATTTCGCGGCCGCAGGCGCCGGGTGCGTGCACATGGTCGACCTCGCCGGCGCGAAGGACGGCACGACGCCGAACTTCGACACCGTCGCGTCCGTCGCGCAGAACACCGCCCTGCGCGTGGAGATCGGCGGCGGCATCCGCACCGAGGACGCCATCCGCCGCTATCTGGACGCCGGCGTGTGGCGCGTCATTCTCGGCACCGCCGCGATCACGGACTGGGACTTCTTCTGCGGCATGGCGGAAAAGTACCCCGGCCGCATCGCCGCCGGCGTCGACTGCCGGGACGGTTACATTGCCATCAAGGGCTGGCTCGAGACGAGCGCGGTCACCTGCTTCGATTTCTGTGAGCGGCTGCTCACCGCCGGTGTAAACGCCGTCATCTGCACGGACATCTCCCGGGACGGCGCGATGAACGGCGCAAACCGCGCGCTGTACAGCGACCTCGCCGCCCGGTTCCCGGCGCTGGATATCGTCGCCTCCGGCGGCGTATCGAGCCTCGACGACATCCGCGCCCTGCGTGATATGGGCCTGCACGGGGCCATCGTCGGCAAGGCGTACTACATCGGCGCGATCGACCTGCGCGAGGCGATAGAGGTGGCGGGATGATCACAAAACGAATCATACCGTGTCTCGACGTGCGCGACGGCCGCGTCGTCAAGGGCGTGAACTTCCTCGGGCTTGCGGACGTATCCAGCCCGGTCAGGCTCGCGTCGTACTACTCCCAATGCGGCGCGGACGAGCTGGTCTTCTACGACATCACCGCCTCCGCCGAGGGCAGGGCGCTGTTCACCGACATCCTCCGCGAGGCCGCGTCGACGATCTTCATCCCGCTGACCGTCGGCGGCGGCATCAACACGGTCGACGACTTCGACCGCGTGCTCAAGTGCGGCGCGGACAAGGTCAGCGTGAACTCCGGCGCGATCAAAAATCCCTCGCTCATCCGCGACGCCGCCCGCCGCTACGGGAGCCAGTGCGTCGTGCTGTCCGTGGACGCGAAGCGTGTAGACGGGCAATACCGCGTATTCGCCAGGGGCGGCCGCGAGGACACCGGACTCGACGCCCTCGATTGGATACGCCGCGGCGTGGAGCTGGGCGCGGGCGAGCTTGTGCTGAACTCCATCGACACGGACGGCGTGAAGGGCGGCTTCGACCTCGAAATGCTCGGGGCCGTGTGCGAGATCGCGGACATTCCGGTCATCGCGTCCGGCGGGGCCGGCTGTATCGACGACTTCGTCACGCTGTTCAAAACGCTCCCCGGCGTCGACGCCGGGCTCGCCGCGTCGATCTTCCACTTCGGCGAGGTCACGATCGACAGCCTCAAAAACACCCTCGCGGAGAATGACATCCTCGTAAGGAGATAACACGCTCATAAGGAGATAATACCCATGTTCGATATCGACACCCTGCGATTCGACGACCGGGGGCTGATCCCCGCCGTCGTCGTGGATTCCGACACCAAAAAGGTTCTGACCGTCGCGTACATGAACCGGGAGAGCCTTGCCATTTCGATGGAACGCGGTCTGACGTGCTTCTGGAGCCGTTCGCGGCAGGAGCTGTGGCTCAAGGGCGAGACAAGCGGCAATTATCAGCACATCGTATCCATCACCGCCGACTGCGACCGCGACGCCCTCGTCGTGGAGGTCGTGAAGGACGGCCCCGCCTGCCACCTCGGCACGGACTCGTGCTTCAACGAGGTCATATACGAGGGCGAGACCGCCCCGGCGTTCCAGTACGAATC
This sequence comes from uncultured Oscillospiraceae bacterium, assembly GCA_905234005.1. Lineage (GTDB taxonomy): Bacteria > Bacillota > Clostridia > Oscillospirales > Oscillospiraceae > CAJOIG01. The sequence continues at coordinate 4,010 of CAJOFW010000007.1, read as the reverse complement.
CCTGATGGCGCTGCTCCGGGGGCGGAAGGAGAACCCGCCCGCCGGGTCGTATACCTCCTACCTCTTCGAGAAGGGCCTCGACAAGATCCTCAAGAAGGTCGGCGAGGAGTGCACGGAGGTCATCATCTCCGCGAAGGACAACGACCGCGCCAACACGATCTACGAGCTGGGCGACCTCGCCTATCACGCCATGGTGCTCATGGTGGAGATGGGCATCGGCCTCGACGAGCTGAAGGCGGAGCTTGCCTCCCGCCACGTCATCGACCACAAGGTCAAGCAGGAAAAGATGAAATGATCCGCCAGAACCTGCACACGCACACGACGTTCGACGACGGCCGGGACACGCCGGCGGCCATGGCGCTGGCCGCCGCCGGCGCGGGGCTGACCTCTCTCGGCTTTTCGTGTCACAGCGTGCTGCCGTATGACAACGACTGGTGTCTGACGTTCGACCGCCTCGGCGATTACCTCGCCGCGATCGAGAGCACAAAAGCCTCCCTGTCCGGGAGGCTTGCGGTCTATAACGGCATCGAGTGGGACGGCATATCCCCCCAGAGCACCGACGGCTTCGACTACGTGATCGGCTCGCTGCACCACATCGCGATGGACGGCGCGTACCCCTCCATCGACTACACGGCGGAGGAGACGCGTTCGATCCTGGCCGAACGCTTCGGCGGCGACCGGGACGCGATGGCCGTCGCCTACTTCGCGCAGTATGACGCGCTGGCCCGAAACCCGGCGGTCGACATCGTCGGGCACTTCGATCTGCTCTCCAAGTTCGACGAGACGGACGGCCTGTTCGACCCTGACGCGCCGGCGTACCGGGACAGCGCCATGGCCGCGCTGGAATCGCTCTGCCGCGCCGACAAGATCTTCGAGGTGAACACCGGCGCGATGGGCAAGGGCTATCGCACCGTGCCCTACCCGGCCCCGTTTTTCCTCCGTGAGCTGCGGGCGCGCCATGCCCGCGTGCTCATAAGCTCCGACGCGCACAGCGCGGACAGGCTCACATGGGCGTTTGACGACACGGTGGCGCGGCTCGAGAGCCTCGGCTTCCGGGAAAAGTGGACATTCGACGGCAGGAGCTTCGTCCCGGAGCCGATTTGACGGCGTGAACCCATGCCGATTTGAGAGCGAAAGCCCATGCCGATATGAGAGCGTGAACCCATGCCATAAAACCGCACGGCGAACCGGATAAAACCGGTTCGCCGTGTTCGTTATCATGCTGTTGTTTTGTCCGCGTACCGGTGCGGTCCCGCCCGCGCCGGTTTCGGTCACTTGCCCATGAACTGCTCGGATATCGCCCTGGCCTCGTCGGAGGCGTCGACGAACGCCCGGACGACCTCGGGGTCGAACTGTGTGCCCGCCCCCTCGCGGATGATGTCCATCGCCTTCTCGAACGGGAACGGCTCCTTGTAGCTGCGGCGGGATACGAGGGCGTCGAACACGTCCGCCACCGACATGATCCGGGCGGACAGCGGGATCTCCTCCCCGGCGAGGCCGGTCGGATAGCCCTTGCCGTCCCAGCGCTCGTGGTGGTACGTCGCGAGGTTTCTGGCCTCCTCCAGATAGCCGCTCATGCCGTCGCCGACCGTCTCGATGGCCTGCTCGATGACCTCGCCGCCGGCGGTCGTATGGGTCTTCATGATCTCGAACTCCTCGTCCGTGAGCTTGCCCGGCTTGTTGAGGATCGTATCGGAGACATGGATCTTGCCCACGTCGTGCAGCGGCGCGGAGTTCACCACGTCGTCGTAGAACTCGTCCGTGATCCGGTCGGAGTAGATGCCGAGAGCGCGCATATGGCGCATGATGAGTCCGGCGTAAGCCGCCGTCTTGCGGATGTGGTCGCCGGTGCACTTGTCGCGGCTCTCGACCAGATCGGCCAGAACCATGATAAGTCCGTTCTGCATCCGGCTGATCGTCTCGGTCTTCGACTGTACGTCCTCGATGTACCGCACCGTGTCGTCCATCGTCTTGCCGACGACGTGGTACAGCGTCTCGATCTCGTCGCCCGTCTGGATATCGAGCTGCCGGAAGCGCTGAACACTCTCGGCACGGGCCTTCTCGGTGTCGTAGGCGAAATCCTCCGCCGCGAGGGTCATGGCGTTGATCGGGTGGATGATATGCCTGTTCGCCATCCGGAACGCGATGGCGACGCTGGCCATGAACACGCTGAGGAAGATGGATACCACCCGGGCGAGGAACCCGACCTCGTTCATCTGGAGCCGATCCATGGAGATGTCCGCCGCCGCGTAGCATTGGCATACGCCGTTTGCGTCGTACACCGGCTGGTAGACCGTCATGAGCCAGCCGAAGGTGTCGTCCGTGACGAGCGGCTCGATGGTCTCGCCGGCCAGCAGCGCGGGCAGGTATTCGTCAAAGGACTCGTCGAACGGGATGATCTCGCCCGGGGACGCGCCCTCCACCTCCCCCGTGTCGACGTCGAACACAACGTGACAGCCGTCGGGCAGGATCCGGTAGACGTAGATGTATTCGACGTCCGGCGTGTTGTCCCGGATCGCGGTGAGCATCCTCTCCGTCTCTCTGTAGCCGATCGCCTTCTCGCCCTCGGCGATGTACGCGTCCACCATGTCCGGGTTGATGGCCTCGGCCGCGAGCGTCGCCGCGCCGTAGCAGAGGGTCTCGCGCTCCGCGAGGAGCGTGTTGTGGTAGAAGAAGCCGAATACGGTGGTCGTGCCCGCCGCCAGAACCAGGATCGAGGCGCTGAGCACCAGCAGCACCCGCGTCTGCAGAGAGTGCGCGATGACGCCGCCGTGCTCGACAAACGCCCGGGCCTCCGCCGGCTGCTTCCGGCCCTCCGGCCGGAACCTCCCCCGCCACTTCTCCGGTACGACATGGATGATCGCCGACGCGGCGAGGACGGTGATGAGCTTGTCGATCAGATCGAGCAGCACGTCAGCCGTGAGCTGTGACACGAACGCCGGCATGCCGGTTTCCAGAATCCGGAACGCGAGGCCCGTGCCCGGGTCGATCGAAAGCCCGTAGAGGCACCACGTCAGAACCGAGCCGAGGCCGCCGCCCACGACCGCGAGCAGCGGCACGGTCAGCAGCGCCTTCAGCGGGTTTTTCCAGTAGCCCTTTCCCGCGAGGTACGCCGTCATGACGCCGATGAGCGCGTTGAAGGAGCCGTAGTAGATGTTGATGATGTCAGAAAAGCCGTTCAGGAGGTTCGTCACCCATCCCACGACGATGGCCGGCAGATAGCCGCCGACCAGCGCGACCAGGATCGTTCCGATCGTGTCAAGATAGAACGGAAGCCCCAGGGCGTTGTTCAGCCAGTTCCCCAAAAAATTGAGCAGCACACCGGCCGCGCAGGTTCCAAGGATATACCACAGCCGTGTCTCTCGCCGTTTCTGACTATCCATGCGGACGGCCCCCTTTTCTTCTCGATCGCCTGCTTGCGGACTTGCAATCTTACAGACGTGAACCTTATTTTTTTGTAACTGTATTAGTCTAACATGATAAAGCGCCGGATGCAACCCCATTGTGCGAAGGAAGGTGTAAAAAATGTGAGAAGGAGGACGTAAAAAACCTGTCGAAAGGGTTGACACCCGGCCGTTAGTTGTAGTAAACTAACAATCGTTAGAAGTATTTAACTCAATTCATCCCACGCTCAAAGGAAAGGACGCTGAACCCATGATGCCGCTGACACTGGCAGACCCCGGCGAGGAGAACATCATCCGCAAGGTAGGCGGCAGCGCCGAGGTCAAACGTCATTTGGAGGATCTCGGCTTCGTCGCCGGCGGCAGCGTAACGCTCGTGAGCACGCTGAACGGCAGCGTGATCGTCCGCGTGAAGGACTCCCGTGTGGCGATCAACGAGGACCTCGCAAGACGAATCATGATATGACCGCATATCCGCCGCATACACATTCACATCCACATTCATTATATGATCCATACAGGAAGGAGAACACGCAATGAGAACCCTGAGAGACGTCGCGATCGGCGACAGCGCCGTTGTCGTGAAGCTGCACGGCGAGGGCGCGGTGA